>NC_013009.1:300000-600000 GCF_000022525.1 Neorickettsia risticii str. Illinois
CCCGTATCCCTGCTATACCTGCCATAATTAAAGCAGCAGTTCCAATATAGGGATTAGTACCCGCATCAGGAAATCTAACCTCTATTCTCTTCCCGGAAAAATTGCCTTTCCTGCAGTGTGGAATCCTCACTGCTGCCAGACGATTTTCAGGCGAATAATCGAGCCCGCAAGATGCATTATGGATATCTGCGAGGCGCTTATAGCTATTGGTAAGCGGGTTCAAAATGGCGTTTAGCGCTTTCCTATGCTTTATGATTCCACCAATGTAGTATTTACACAACTGTGAAATCTCCTCTCTTGGATCTTGCGGCACGAACAAATTTTGCTCATTCTCCCAGAGCGATATGTGTAAGTGCATCCCACTGCCGTTGTAGTCCTTGAATGGCTTAGGCATGAAAGTAGCCGACTTTCCATAAGAACTAGCAACGTTGCGTGTAACGTACTTACATTTTTGCATATTGTCAGAAGTCTCCAAAGCTTCTCCGTGGTGGAAGCCTATTCTGCACTGTGACGATGCAGCCTCGTGATGGTGTAGCAACGGTTTTATTTTTACCTCTCTGAGCGTTTCTAGAATCTCTGCCCTTATGTCATTTAGAGAATCCGAGGGTTGACTTGCCAGATAGCAGTTTCTGCTGCCTTCTCTGTGAGCGTGATTATTATATTCATACCGTCTGCCAGAGTTATAGATTCCTTCTGATGAATCTAGCTCAAAAAAAGCTCCGTTTTCTTTGACGGCAAACCTAGCATCATCCAGTACGAAAAACTCCATCTCGAGACCAAAGAATGCCTTTTCAGCTATTCCGGTGCTGCGTAAAAATTCCACAGCTCTCTTTGTTGTTGCGCGTGGACTATGCTCATAAGAATCACTTCCACGTGGTTCCACGATGTCACAAATAAGGCATAATGTCGGCTGTGCAGCGAATGGATCTAAGAAAGAACTGCACGAGTCAAGATCCGGTACGAGCACTACATCGGATCTATCTATGTCATGCCTGCCTTGAATCAACGAGCTGTCGAACGAAATGCCATGCGTGAGAGCATCTGTGGTGATACTATCGCTATGACGCGTGATGTGTAAAAACTTCCCGGTGATCGAGGTAAATCTGAAATCAATAAGCCTAATCTCGTTTTTGGCCACGAACTCGAGTATAGAGGCAGCTCTGTTATTTGTCACTTGTGTAGCAAAAAAACCAAGGGTAATTGTATTCTTCGTTCATTGATTGTGCAATCTGTTTTAGGGTTTCTTCTAAGCTGCTTTTTTGCATGAGAAAAGTATCTGACTAATAAGGTAGGTAATCCTACTTACCGAAATTGTCTTTACCTTGCTTGGGTAAATCTGTATTCTATGCGATTGGTTCTTTAGAGCTGATAATTTTTAACAGTGGCTCAAGAGTCCAGTTTGCACTTTCCGTTCGAGTGATATGAAATGTCCATTTTGCGGTAACCAAGATACTAACGTTAGAGACTCACGTTCTGTCAATAAAGGTACCTTCATAAAAAGAAGGCGCTTCTGTGGCGAATGTGGTGCTAAGTTTACCACTTTTGAGACTATACAACTTAAAGAAATAAAGGTTATTAAAAAGAACGGTAGTTGTGAAAGTTTCGACAGAGAAAAGGCGATGCGTTCGGTGGAAATCGCGTTACGCAAAAGACCTGTGACCCGGGAAAGGGTAGATGAACTAATGAATTGTGTCATTTATAAGATTGAACGCATTCATGATGCAAAGATTACAGCAAAGGTCATTGGGGAGCTGATTATGGAAGAGCTTGCTATTCTGGATAAAGTTGCTTTTATTCGGTTTGCGTCGGTATACATGAACTTTGAAAACGAAAAGGATTTTATTCAGTTGATAGGTAGTCTCACTTCCTAGCAACGTCTCTCTCAGTTCTTATAAAGTGATTGTGATGATGGTTGCTTTTTCCCCGTCTATCTAAGAATAAATACCTTTATTGTAAAGAATTTTAGCAAGTATAAGTATTTTTAGATTGTTCCGGACATCTTTTTAACATAGGTTGTATGCGAGGAATAGAATTCCGTACCTACCGGTAAAATGATGATACGCTTTCTCATGTTTGCTAAATCTGATGGTTTGTTTTTGGTCGGGGCATTAGTCTTTCTCTTTGCAGTTTAAGATCACTAATTTTTATTTCTCTGCTAATTCCAACATGAATCTCGATTTTACAGTGTTTTGCCAAGAGTTTCTTATTAATCTTCGATGAGCGCTTGTTATTGTTAAAAACCTTTTTGCTCTTGTTATTCCAACATAAGCTAAACGACGTTCCTCCTCAATTTGTTCAGTACTAAAGAGAGACCTTGCATGTGGAAACGTTCCATCCTCCCAACCTGGGAGGAATACTTGCTCAAATTCCAGTCCTTTAGAAGCATGTAGTGTCATCACGTTGACAGCATCAGTGTTATTTATTTGTGCATCACTTTCTGTCAAAAGTGACACGTGTTGTAGGAAGTCTGTAGCATCATCGAATTCTTGGATCACTCTGAAAAGCTCATCAACGTTTTCAATTCTCGTTTCGTCTTGCTCTCTTAATGCTGATATATATCCGGATTCCAGTGTGATCTTTTTCAGCAAGTCGTGCAAACTGTGATTGAGAGATTCTTCCTGCCATTTTCTAACTTGTTTTACAAATGTCAGAAGCGCTGTACTTTTAAGTTTTTCGTTTTCCTCAAGTTTTCTGGCTGCTTCAAACATCGAGCAACCTTCCTCAAGTGAGTAGTTATATATCTTGTTCAGGGATGCCTGTCCGAGGCCCCTTTTTGGTGTGTTTATTATTCTTTCGAAGGCTAAATTGTCATTTGGATTCACAACGAGCCTTAAGTAAGCGATAACATCTCTTATTTCTTTTCTCTCATAGAATTTCAGTCCTCCAACGACGCGGTAGGGGACGTTTTCGTGAATAGCTGCTTCCTCAAAGGCTCTAGTCTGAAAGCCTGCCCTAACAAGGATGGCCGTATCGCTGTAGCGACACACTAATTTTCTTTCCTTTATCATTCTGATGATAGCTCTTGCTTCCTGTTCACTATCCATGTAGGTGAAAATTTGTATTTCCTCGCCGCCAGGGTATGCTGTCCATAGCTTCTTTGTGAGTCTGGACTGATTATTTTTTATGACATTGTGCGCGGCAGTAAGTATTTTGTTCGTCGAGCGATAATTTTGCTCCAGCTTGATGACTTTTGCTCCTTCAAAATCTTTTGCGAACCTCAGTATGTTACCTACTTCTGCACCACGCCACCCATAAATTGATTGATCATCATCCCCAACGCAGCAGATATTTGAGTGCTTCTGCGCTAATAGCCTCAACCATAGGTATTGGCATAAATTTGTATCTTGATACTCATCTACCATGATGTATCTAAATTTCTCTTTGTATTTTTCCAAAGTTTCTGCGTCCTTATTGAAAAGAGTAACGTTGTGCATGAGTAAATCTCCGAAGTCCATGCTATTGTTTTCCTTGAGTTTTTCTTGGTAAGCATCATACACAGAGAGTGCTTGTTTCTCGAACCATGTGTTTGCTGCATTATTAAACCTTACCCTACTTGGTGTGAAGGCCTTATCTTTCCATGCGGAGATCACGCTTAAGTACTTTTTAAGCAGTGCTTTATCTGCTTCGATTTTTTTTTTCTTGGGCGACTTTCTGAAGCATTCTGACTTGGTCGTCCACATCTAATATTGTGAAGTCCGGTTTAAAGCCAAGTTTATCTGCTTCGATTCTTAGGATCTTCGCTGCTGCTGCGTGAAATGTTCCAATCCAGTGAAATTTCATTTCCCCTACAATCTCATTAACACGCTGGATCATTTCATTTGCAGCCTTATTTGCGAAGGTCACAGCCATAATCTGATTCGGATGTGCATACCCTGACTTAATCAGGTGGGCTATCCTATGCACTAATGTCTTTGTTTTACCTGTTCCCGCACCAGCAAGTATCAAGACGGGACCGTTTACAGTTTCCACGGCAAGTCTTTGCTCATCGTTCAGATTCATAATTGTTGATCGTGCAAGGTGCCCAGATCGTACCACATAATTTTTCTCTTCTACATGTTGTTCAAGCACTGTTGCACTTTGTTTGCTGAGTTGTTTCTTCAAATGTGCTGTCACTCTGAATTATGTCTTAAGAGTACGCAAGCTGGAAATTTAGACCGCTTACTAAGTAATTTTGTTTCAGGTAGGTAGAAAGAAAAATGTTAAAGCGAGGTTCATTAACTACTATGGATTTTTTTGTCGTTATCTTCGTGTTAGAAACATCTCTCTACTTTCATGTTCCATAGTATGGTAGGGCGGTTATTGGGCATATGCAAATGGCTGCTGAGTTTGAGTGATAAGATCGAGGTCTTGCAAATTTGACAGAGGACTTACCTTTTTGTGGTCTATATCAGTATGGATACTATCATGTTGGTCGCATGACCTTTGGAAACGCCCTAAGAAAATTCTCCATTAGTTTTGTCGACAATTCCTCGCTTTCGATGCGTCTAAGTTTACTTATGTATTTGAGTACGTGCACGACGTGCGAGGGATAGTTTGTTTTGCCTCTTAACGGGACAGGAGAAAGATACGGTGCGTCGGTTTCTATAAGCATTCTATCCAGGGGTACTTCAACGGCTATTTTTTGTACTTCTGTTGCATTTTTAAATGTTACTATCCCAGAAAATGACACGTACCAAGAATTTCTTATCGCTGCTTCGAAAAGTTCTCTGGATGAGGCGAAACTATGGAGGATTACTGATGTTCTACTGTTGCTCAACTCAGTTTCCAGTATACGTGCTGTATCAGTTTCAGCATTTCTCGAATGCACTACTAGTGGCAAGTTTGATTCCAATGCCGCTCTTATATGCTCTCTAAACGATTCCTGTTGAGCTTTCTTTGCAGTGTACTCGTAATGGTAATCTAATCCTGTTTCGCCTATGCTTATCACCTTTTCGTGTGTTGCCAATGATATGAGTGTTTCTTTTAGAGATTCACATTGTGCGACGTGATTTGGGTGTACGCCTACGGAGCAGTAGACATTGGAGAATTGCTCGGAAAGTGAAAGCAGATCTTCAACCTCGCTTAACTTGGTCGCGATATTATTTAAGATTCCTACACCGTTTCTTTTTGCTTCTTCCACAATATCTTTTATTGCTTCTTTTTTGTAGAAAAGAAGATGACAATGCGAATCAAAAATCATTTGGCAATCTGATTTAGGAAATGGATCCAAAAATTTTAGGCATCACGACAGGAAGAGTAGAGACGCGGGCAGGAGAAGATACATAGGCAAAACCATCCACAAAATGCACAGCAAACCGGATTGTGAACAAGGTAGAAGATGTAGAAAGAAAGCAACAACGAGCAACGGATACTATCTCATAACACACCGCGGGGCGAATCTGCACCCAACACAACTGAAACAAGGTAACATATCAGAAATATGCGGAAGCAGAACGCAAACTCGGAAAACAATTAATCTCTTTGACTCTCAGCGTACTTTTGAGCAAAATTTATAGGTGCAAGCATCAAAGGTGGAAAACCTGCATCAGTTGTTGCCGTGGCTATAATTCTCCTTGCAAACGGAAAGAGCAACGTAGGTGCTTCGACAAGTAGTGTCTGCCTCAGTTGTTCCTGAGTGAGATTCTTTATCGTAAAGACACCGCAGTACTTCAACTTACAAACGAACGCAACCCGTGTTTCATCTGGAGAGTCTTTATCTTTTATGCGTGCTTCAGTTTTTAAATCAAGAACCACTTCATATATACTGTTCCTCTCATCTATTGCTCTGCTGTCTATATTGCACTGCACATCCACTTCCGGAGGATTTTTCATGATGCTAAACACCTCCGGAGAGTTAGGCGTGTCTAGAGCTATTGACTTCATGAATTGACCTTCAGGTCGTGCCAATGGGAGGTTTTCTTCGTTTTCGGATTGTACTTCATCATTGGTGATTTCGTCTTTGTTGGGCATTTTTGTATTCTTTACAAATATAAGCGATACTGTAGATGTAGCTTAGAGTAAGTGTGGCGTTTTGTCCACCTTTCCATTTTTTGGGTTAGTAGTGCTATTTTTCAGGTGACTGTTTTTGCTGGTTTATGGAGTTAGTATTATACGCGATATTAGTTTTTTTTATCTTTAACAGGCTTTATGCGTCTTTTGGTAGGGTATCTGTTGAACGCGAGCTGGGTTTTAAGGCTGCGGAAGTAAAAGAAATTCTTGAAAAGAAGGTCAGGGCCATTGATCAATTTACTTACGTTGCTCCAAGTGATCTTCAAGAGATCGTGTCTGCGAAAAAAGAGATTGAATCTTTATGGAAACAGGATTTTTCGACAGATCGGTTTATGGAAGGTGCTGAGCGCGCTTTTGAAATGTTCACCAAGGCTTTTACCGATTGCGATCTAAAGGTTTTATCAAAGTTGCTTTCCAAGAAAGCCTTTAGTGTTGTCTCGGAGAAAGTAGCACAGCGCAAGATCCGAGGTAATACTCTTGAAAGAACTTTGGTTGCTTTGCGGTCGAAGAATTTGATTAAGCTTGACGTAATAAAAGGTGTTTTGTATGCGACCGTACGGTTCGTTTCCGAGCAGATTAATGTTGTACGCGATGATGCTGGTCGCATACTGTCTGGGGACCACGACACAATAGAAGTGATAGAGGATAAATGGGTATTTGAAAGGTCGTTAAGGTCGCCCAATAATAGCTGGGTCGTATGCGAGTTTTCCTAGATCATAATCAGGTTATTCATTCGTTTTGCTACTAGGGTGTTTTGGCTTGATTTTCGTTTGGTAGTCTGATCTGCTCTGTTTCTGCGGTGACTTTTTTGTTGCAGGAAAGGAGAGGGTGCTTGTTGCATACAATTTTATCGTTTGTGCGTCTTGGGTGTTTTACAAGGAGGAATCAACTTGTTGAAGTTAACTTTCTTTTACAAAGTTTAAAGACGCGTTCCTCTCTTGAAGCTAGTTCATTTCTGCCATACAAGAAAGCTTGCAGAGTTGCTCGGGGTTAAGTTCCTCTATTCTCATTGTGGGACTGGCTCCTGCGTGCGCTAATGCAAAATGTAGTGCTTCAGAGTCTTTGAAAACTCTTGATAGGCTTTTTTTGATCATTTTTCTTCGCTGAGAAAAACCTTCTGTCAGGATCTTTTCTAAAACAGGTTTGTTTCTTGGCCATTTCTTTTCTAGCGGTGTAAGCTTCAGAACGGTAGATGTTACTTTTGGTGGTGGCGTGAAAACTTCTGGTGCAAGTGTAAATTGTGACTCCACTTTACATTCTAGCTGCACTAGAACAGATAAAGTGCCATAGCTTTTGCTTTTAGGCTGTGCACAAATACGGTCTGCCACTTCTTTTTGGAACATTAGCACCATTTCTCGAATGTGCTCTAGCTCGTTCATCCATCCCAGCAAAAGATGCGTAGCAATGTTGTATGGCAAATTTGCAATTATTGTGACCTTTTCTTGTTTGTACAAACTGCTTAGTCGAATGAGTAAAGCGTCACCTATGGTGTATTTGTAATTTTGATATTGTGCCATGAGGGAAGACAGTGATTCTGAAAATCTTTTATCTTTCTCGACTGACATAAGCGAAGCTGGTTCTCTCAGAAGTATGGCGGCAGACAATGTGCCTGATCCAGCACCTATTTCGAAAATGTGTTTGCCCTTTACTGATGTTACTGTGTCGATTATTTTGTCAAGCACTTCCCTGTCGTAGATAAAGTGTTGTCCAAGTAGTTTGTTATATCGTTGCACCTTTTACTTTTTCTGATGAATAAGTTCGTCATTCAAATATAGCCCTAGTACTTTGTCCGAAGCAAAACCCGATTCCTGTTTGCTTACCCATTTATTTTGCACAAATTTACTTCCTACTTGTCGTATAACTTGATGTGTAACTTCAACTTTTTTGGGATAGGTCAGGCATCATTTTCGGATAAATATGCAATTCTATTAAAGATGCAACTTAACACTTGCAAATTTTTATATAAATCATTCTAGTTTGAGGATTTATATTATTTTCTGCTATTATCTTGCAGTCGATTATGCCAGACTACATTGCAAATACCATCTTTTTCACTGTACAGCGGCCTCTACTTAATTCTAAGCATTGTTTTTTGTGTTGTAATCTTTTCTTTATCACGCGAGGCAGTTGAAGCGTCCAGGGTACAGGTTGTTATGGATGGGTACGCAGCAAAAATGGAAGCTCTTGTCAATCAATCCACAGAGTGGGCGTATCAAAAAATCACAGACCTTTGCAATAGAATAATTAATACTGAATTGGTGGAAAGGGAAATTGCAGATTTCAATCAAAAGAATGAGAAGATATATGCCTACTGGTTCAAAGATGATGACGCGGAAAAGGTGACCGATCAAGTTGGAAGTAATTTGTTTCCCGCCGTTTCAATAGGTAGATCGCTGCTCCAAAGAGATTTTGCTTCTTCGAGGGGGGAACCAGTGTTGCCGATCACAGTCGTTGTTAAAAGCCCTAAAAATACTGGGCGGTTGCTGTTTTACTTATCACTTAATGATCTGTTTGCAGCAATGGAAGATTTAGTGAGAGGAGATCCATACATGCAAATAGCCATCTTAAAGGAAAATAATGAAGTATTACTTTCTGTTAATCTTGATAGGAAGGTTGAGTTTTACGATTTAAAAAATAAAAGATTTTCTAGTTTTCTCAATCTAATAAAAGGAAAATATTCGTATGGGTTTATAAGAGCGAACGAGGTGGCTCCGATTAAAATATGCTATTTTTATAGGGGTGATGTAAACATGTTCTCGATCATAAATTTTGTCGATTTTGCCCTTTTATTTTTTGCTTGGTTATGCCTCTCGTTCTGCTGTTGCGTTTTTGTTTGGAAGGAGACCTCAAAATTATTGAATAGCGTCGCAGGCAAAGGTGCGGTATACCATTTCTATATACGTGAATTCTGTGAAGTGTATGCTGGGATAAATTTTCTTTCAGGAGAAGTGGAAAGAAATAAGAGTAAAGTAGTCCAGTTTACGAGTGAAAACAATAAGTTGAAAGAGTTAAACAACATCTATGCTTTTGAAAGGGCGAATATGAATGCAACCATAGACGAGTTAGCAGCGGAAAAGGAGATTTTGCTTATAGATAAGATGGTATCAGAGGAGAAAATAGATTATCTAAAGCGAAAAGTGAAGGAAAATGAAAAGTAGATACACAGATGGTATCAAAAAGAACAAGCTGAACTTTGTTATCAGGTATCCGAGAAGATTTTTCTTAGTTTTCATTTTAATGTTACTGCAGTTTCTATGCGGTGCTCCAATTGTTTTGGAATTCAATTCGATAGATCTGTTAGGCGTTTACGAAATTAAAGGACTTTTCTACGCATTTGGGATTATCATATTTTTTCTCCTCACCTACAACTTAAAAAAGCTTCACTTAGTACTTGCAGCAGCGGAATTTCAAAATATGTTCTACTCGAATGCTGCAAAGGCACTGACAGAATTTTACTTGATCATCACCAATAATGGCGAGGTAGTATACAGGGATGAGAGAACGAAGGTGAAAAATCTTCAATCTCTTTTAGGAGAGAAGTACGAAAAGTTTATTTCTGATATCAGGGAAGGGGTGTTGTATCACCGTTTTTCTTGCGATGGGCAGGTGATAGAAATTATTCCAATGATTCGTCCAAAGGGGTATTTCATTGTTGCGGCTAGGAGAGTTGGTGAAAGAGAAATTTACGATGTACTTCTGCGAGAGGCAGGGGTTTCCTTATACAGCGTCAAAGGTGATTCATTACAATACAGGGGTGCTCGCTATTTCGAAGAGGTAAGTTATAAAAAAACTTTTCTTGAGGATGAGCTTTACAGACTAACGGAAGTTTTTTTAACAGAACAAAACCGTAAAGGCCTCTTCCTGCAAAACTACAGAAGGTGTCTCAATGACACACATTATGGAGTGTTAGTACCAAAGTTGAAAGAAATTAGAGAGCTAGCGGACAATGCATCCATTGGGATTGTTTTGATGAGCAATGATTTAGAGATAATTAGCGCGAATGATGCTTTTTTTGACATATTCGAGAAGGGAGACCAGATAAAGCAGTTTCTTCGTGATAAATTGAGTGATTTAAAGCGTGGAGATGGGCCGTCTATATTTAACTTCTCCACGGAGAGCGGTGATAGTGCACGACTTTACCTTTCAAATTATGGTATCCTTAATGCAGGTTTTCTTGTTGATCTAAGCGAGTTAAGTGACTTGCAGAAAAAATTTCAGCATTCTCAGAAGATAGTTTCTTTAGGTGAGTTAAGTGGTGGCATAGCTCACGACTTTAATAACATTCTTACCGCGATAATGGGCTTTGCAGAGATTCTACTTGAAGACGTTCGACTAGAAAGTAAGCACTACTATAACATTGCTCAGATAAGGTATAGCGCAAAAAAAGGTAGAGACTTGGTAAAGAAAATTTTGGCTTTTTCTCGAAAACAAACTCTGCATCCCGAGGTTCTGAGTATGGCAGAAGTTGTGAAAAGTATGAGGCAGTTTGTAGAAAGGCTCGTTCCAGAAAATATCAAGCTGACTTTTGTCATTAGGTCAGGTCTGAAAAATGTAAGAGTCGACAGGACAGAGATAGAGCAAAGTCTTATCAATTTAATAGTCAATGCACGTGATGCAATAGAAGCGTGTGGGGAAATCACTGTTGAAATTGCAGAAACTTTCGTAAACAAAAAATATGTTGTTCTTATTGGTACTCAAAATGAGGAGGTTGTTTTAAAAGGAGAGTACATAAGCCTCACAGTTCGTGATAACGGTTGTGGAATGAACAAAGAGATACTATCCAAAATTTTTGATCCTTTCTTTTCAACAAAAAGTGTAGACAAGGGAACAGGTTTAGGTCTCTCTACTGTTTATGGCATAATGAAACAGATGAAGGGTTACATAAATGTCGAGAGCACCGAAGGCCAGGGTTCCGTTTTTACACTTTTGATACCAGTTTCCTATGAAGATATCAGTAACGATGCAAAAAAGGTTGATGAAGATTTAGTTCCTTCAGAGAAAAGCAAAGGTGCAAAGATACTGCTAGTTGAAGATGAAAAAATTGTCAGGAATTTTTTAGTGAAAGCTTTAACTCGACAGGGTTTTAGTGTCGTCGAGTACGAAAGTAGTAAGTCAGCTCTTGAAAAATTTGAAGAAGAAAAAGATACGGCTGTCCTACTAATTACAGATGTCGTAATGCCAGGTATGGATGGTCCGGAAATGGTCAAGGAGATGAGAAAGCAGAAAGCGGATCTCAAAGTTCTTTTCATGTCTGGTTACACACGTGACAAGTTACATCTAGACAGTAAGAATCGTGATGAAATTTTTATAGCAAAGCCTTTTGGGATTAATGAGTTAATTTCTAAGGTCATAAGCCTAACTGAAGATAGGGGTCAGAGTGCATGAAAAATAAAGCAAGAGTATCCGAGTACTATTTACCCCTTATGAAAAATGTGTCGGGTGAGGTTAAGTTGCGCTCGCACAAATATTCATTGCGTGCTGGGCTTGTAAAGCAGTGTGGGGCTGGTCTATATAGTTGGCTGCCTTTGGGTCTCAAGGTGCTAAAAAATATCGAAAGTATAATCAGGCAAGAGCTTGATTCTATGGGAATGCATGAGATGCTAATGCCCTGCATTCAATTGGCTAAGCTCTGGGAGGAATCAGGAAGGTATTCGGACTATGGTAGAGAGCTGTTGAAGTTTAAGGATAGACATGACAACGAGCTTCTGTTTGGTCCGACAAACGAAGAAGTCATTACAGCAATAGTTAGAGATGATCTTGCGAGCTATAAGCAGTTGCCTAAGATTCTTTACCACATTCAGTGGAAGTTTAGGGATGAAATTAGGCCAAGATTTGGCCTCATGCGTGCTCGTGAGTTTCTCATGAAGGATGCCTACAGTTTTGATGTAGATCAGCAATCTGCTAGAATTTCTTATAACAAAGTCTATCAGTCCTATTTGCGTATTTTTAAGCGACTTGGGCTCAATCCAATCCCTTGTAGAGCAAATGCTGGAGTTATAGGCGGCAGTCTGAATCACGAATTCCATATTACTACGACTGAAGGAGGAGAGGGTAAGATTTTTTATCCGGAGGAGATAGGAGAGCTTGTAGATGAATTTTGCAAAATTGATCCTTCCGATGAACATGCAGTATCTGTCATGACAGCGAAATTACAGGAGCTGTCTTGTTTCACCGAGGAATGTAACAGCTCTAGTATAGAAGATGACAACAGAATCTGCGCAGCGCAAGGAATAGAGGTTGGGCATATTTTCCTATTTGGGGAGAAGTATTCTGCTCCTATGCAGGCGCGCTTCTCGGATAGAGATGGAATGAAGAAGAATTTTTACATGGGATCCTACGGTATTGGAATTTCGAGACTACTTGCTGCGATAATTGAAGTGTATTCGGATGATAAAGGTATTATTTGGCCGGAGTCCATCGCGCCATTTAAGGTTGGGCTTATTAATTTGCATGAGGAATCTTGTGGTCTTGCTGAGGAGATTTTTTCCAAATTGGACAGCGTCATCTATGATGATACGACTGATAGTCAGGGTGTGAAGTTTGCCAGGATGGACTTAATTGGAGTGCCTTTCCAAATAATTGTCGGTAAGAATGCTATCATCGATGGGACAGTTGAGCTAAAATGCCGCCTTGACTCGAAAAGAGAAAGCTGCAATTTTAACGAGCTTATTTCGGGTTTTAGGTATACATGATCGTGCATATTTGTGGGAGACAATCTTGTGAGTACATCTGAAGGAGAACAATTACGGCTTTTGCAAGTACGTGTCCAGGTGCTGCAGGAGGAGAATGAGTACCTAAAGAGAAAGATCGCCGCAAAAGAAATCATATTACCGTTTCTTTTTTCTTTTTTGGCTGCTGCTATTGGTTTCTTTGTAAAAGTTGGTGTTCCAGTAATATCACGAGAGTGGTTCTCTGATCAAAATGAATTGGCAGCAAGGGTGGTGATGTATGTATTTGCTCTGTGTATAGTATTTCCGATTCTTGGTTGCGTAATTAGCAATAGTGTAAGGAATGTAAGAGTCCTAAAGGCTGTGAATCTGTCAAGATATGAGGAAACAGAGCCACAGCAAGGAGAAGGGAACGCGGTGCAAAGGTGGTGGAGGAATTTTACAAGTCCTGACAATCTTGTTGTGAACCTGTGTTATTACTCTATTTCTCTTCTAACTGCAGGCTTTTTTTGTTTCGTTCAATATGTTGCAATCAGAGGAATAAGAGAACTTTTCTCTGATATTGAACAGCACAGAACAGAAATTGTCGTCGGTATTTCGATTGTTGTTGGTATAGCGACCGCAGCCTTGGGCATCATTTTTTCCATTGCGCTTCAGAACCTACTTTATCATAGACAGGCAGAATTTTTTCCATCTGCATGTTTTTATGTGGAGAAAGTTAAGAGTGTTGAAGCGCAAAATGATTCTCTGGCTATGTAAGAAGAGTATCGTGCGTGAAAATTTTCTATAGTCTGAATCTCGCTAGATGTTGCATATGTTGTCCCTTGTTTTTAATATATGGGGGTGACCTTTCCTGTTGTCTTTCTGAGTGATTCTAGGACTTCCCGATGTCAGAGAAGCTTGTATATCATTTTTCCCCTTCTAATGCGGACGGGGATGCCTCGATGCTGGATGTGCTTGGTGGTAAGGGTGCGAATCTTGCACAGATGTGCAACATGGGATTGCCAGTGCCGCCAGGATTTACAATTTCGTCAAGTGCCTGTGAGCTTTATCATCGTGATAGAGATCTCTTCCGCAAGATTTTAGAAAAGGAAGTACGAAGATCGTTGCGAGTCCTTGAGGCTGCCACCGGTAAGGTATTTGGATCAAAAGTAAGACCGCTATTGGTTTCAGTGCGTTCAGGTAGTAAGTTTTCTATGCCGGGGATGCTCGATACTGTTCTTAATGTAGGGCTAAACAATGAGATCGTCGGTTCTTGTAGTAGCAGGTTTATTCTCGATAGCTATAGAAGGCTCATTCAAATGTATGGGGACGTGGTTTTAAAAGTAGAGTCCTATCATTTTGAAGAGGTGCTGTACAATTACAAGAACTCCAAGGGTGTCCTGAGTGATCATGATCTCAGCATCAGCGACTTGCACGAGCTCATCGAGGCTTTTCGCGAAGTTGTAAAACGGAATTCTCGTGCTTCTTTACCAGAGGATGTTTATGTACAGGTCATGGCTTGTATAGAGGCTGTTTTCCAGTCCTGGGGAAATGAGCGCGCAAAGACGTACAGAAAAATTCATGGTATTCCAGAGAGTGTAGGTACCGCGGTTAATATACAGAGTATGGTCTTTGGAAATTTCAATGAGCATTCTGGTTCTGGTGTTCTATTTACAAGGAATCCTTCCAATGGTCACAAAACGATATTCGGTGAGTACATGAAATGTGTACAAGGAGAAGATATTGTTTCCGGTGTGAGGACACCTAAACCTATTAACGAACTGAAGTCTGAGAATCCAAGATTGTACGAGCAGCTTGAATCGGTTTGTCAAAGTTTGGAAAAGCACTATAGGGATGTGCAAGATATCGAATTTACTATTGAGGATGACGCCTTGTATATACTCCAGACAAGGAGTGCAAAGCGTTCAGTAGAAGCGGCGATAAAGGTTGCTGTCGATATGGTAAAGGAGGGATTGATAACAAAAGAAGAAGCTGTTCTCAGAATCAGCCCAAAGTCGCTAGAAAGCTTGCTTCACCCTAGAATTGATGATGAAGCGAATCATCAAATAATAGGTAGTGGTTTGCCCGCATCACCAGGCGCTGCTTCTGGAAAAATAATTTTCTCCACTGAGGAGGCAGTGAAGCGAGCTCAAGGTGGCGAGAAGGTGATTCTTGTCAAAAGTGAGACCAGTCCAGAGGATATCGCGGGTATGCATGCTGCAGTGGCAATTCTTACGACGAGAGGTGGTATGACTTCGCATGCAGCTGTTGTTGCAAGAGGAATGGGCAAGCCTTGTATTTGCGCCCTTTCTGGTGGAAGCATTGACCAATATTCTCAGGTTCTGCGTATTATCCCAGATGTAACTTTGAACAGAGGAGATGAAATTACAATTGACGGTGCGAGTGGTAATGTTATTTTAGGGAACGCAAGTACTTCTGAGTTCAGTTTTTCCGATGAATTTAGCGTTTTCATGGGTTGGGTCGATGAGTTTAGGCGAATATCTGTGAGGGCAAATGCTGAAACGAAAGAAGATGTCGAAGTGGCATTGAAATTTGGGGCGGATGGGATAGGTCTCTGTAGAACTGAGCATATGTTTTTTTCAGAGGATAGGATTCATATAGTCCGGGATATGATAGTTGCAGAAGATCTACGGCAGAGAAGTACAGCCCTAAAAAAGTTGCTTCCTATTCAGCAAGGCTGTTTTGCGGCGATTTTTCGTGAAATGCAGGGTAAGTGCGTCACAGTAAGGCTACTTGATCCTCCATTACATGAATTTTTACCAGCTGATGAAGCGAGCTTGGAGAGTTTTAGGAGGCACTCTACACTTGAAGAGTCCTTCATACAAAGAAGGATAAAGGCGCTCAAAGAAGAGAATCCGATGCTTGGACATCGTGGTTGTAGGATAGCAATATCGCATCCTGAGATATATGAGATGCAGCTTCATGCGATTTTTGGAGCGGCACAAGAAGTTGGTGGCGTAAAACTAGAGGTTATGATTCCGTTTATCATGAACGCAGATGAGCTGTATGCTATAAAACAGCTTGTCACGTCGGTTGCGCAAGGGTACTCGGCTGATTATTTATTGGGTAACATGATCGAATTGCCTTCTGCTGCAATTCTTGCTGACAGGATAGCTGAAAATTCAGATTTTTTTAGTTTTGGGACTAATGATCTCACTCAAACTACTTTGGGTATTTCGAGAGATGATTGCGGAATGTTTATGAATATTTACAAGGAAAGAGGTTTGTTCAAGGAGGATCCGTTTATCTCTATTCAGGTTGAAAGTGTTGGTTTCTTGATCAGGGAAGCTATCAAAAAAGGCAGAAGTGCAAACAAAACACTGAAGATAGGGATCTGTGGTGAACATGGTGGTGACCCATACTCTGTAGAGTTTTTTGCGTCTTCGGGTGTGGACTACGTTTCTTGTTCACCGTATAGGGTGCCGATTGCGAAAGTCGCAGCTGCACAGCATTTCATCAAGACGAAGCAAAACAATGAGACTCTTTAGTTGACTTTTATTGAGATTAGAGCTTTTTTCAATACTGCCAATTATCACGATTAGTACATGAGAGGAGGAAATCTGACCCGGATTGCCTATTTCCTGATCTGTGCACTCATTTCTCGCCAAGTGATTCCGCTGTGTGCATCATTGCCTGCTTAGCGTTGATTTTTTAGTATACGTCTTTTTAGATCTGAAACACCTATGGATACAGTCTAGAAATTTTCCACTTTCCATCTGATTGGAGAAGATATAGGTATCTTTTGTTCAATCTGTGTTCGCCAGCAAGGAAAAACTCCATGGCGTATGGCTTCAACTGAAACCCCACCCAGTGCTTTGGTCGTCTTATCGGGTCGCTGGAATTTTCTAGCTTCTCCACCGCACTAAGGAAAAGTGTTTCATTTGTTAATTCTTGAGATTGCTTGGAAATTGTAGTGACAGCTCTGCTCCTTCGTGGACGATAGGCAAAGTTTGTGTCTGCTTCCTTTTCACCTATAAGGAAAACATCGCCACGTCCGATAACCTGTCTTTCGTTCCAGTAAAATACGATCGCTGCTTTTGGATTATCAAACAGGTTTTTACCTTTGGTGCTATTCATATTGGTATAGAATGTAAATCCATCCGTGGTAACATCCTTCACTAAAATCGTCCTCGCATAGGGAATATTATCCCTTGTACATGTTGCAAGCACGGCAGCAGTTCTGTCGTAAGCATTAGCATCCTTTTGCCATAGCAAAAACTGTGCAATTGGATCCGCATCCATTCAAAAGCCTACCAGGTTCACTATACATTAATCATGATGCAGGAATCATACATTACTTTTTCACGCAAGGAAATTTTCATAAAAAAGGACGTTGCAAAGGCTATTAAGTCACTTATGTATGTCGTGTTTATACTAAAAAGATGATTTTTCTTGGAAGATTTACGGATTAAGTTGAGTGCCGTACGATACTGTACCCTTTTGTTCAAACCGCAAAGACATGTAAGAGTAATGTATAGCTAGATAAGCCAAATCGTTCTATTGACAAGTATATATAGTCTATTCCAGATTTAGCCTTTTTTAAGTTCTTTATCTTAGCCTTGATCTTGCAGTTGAAATTGTCGGTTTATGCCGCGCGTCTTTAGTGAAAGGGAGAAGGACAAAATTGTTCAATTTCTGAGCCATCCAAACTTATTACAACTTTTCAGTGACTATGTTTTCATTAAAGATGATGTGGTTGAGAGGTTAGCGATTGAAGAGAATGATGAGAATGTAAACGCGATTTTTCTTCTTCTTTTTGCAGGTATTTTTGTAAAGCGGAGAGATGATGTTAGTGATGTTTTCTCTGGGGCGGTGCTGAATTATTCAGGGCCTGAGAATGCGGGATTCTTTGTGGGGAAAGAAAAATATCTTTTGAAGGGGCTCCTTAAGCTTGTTGCCGAAGAATTTTTTTTTCCTTGTATGGGTACGGTTCCGCATAAAAAAGTTCGTAGTTTTGCTGAGTTGTTTAGCGTCGTCTTAGGAGATGATTCGACAAGCACTGATGTACCTGACTATAAGGAAGCTACTGTACAGATCTGTTTTAAGGTATTAATGCAACTATCAAGATATCAAGATGTTATCGATACAGATGAAGGATTCGATCCTACTGGTACGTTACACAACTTGGCTAACTTGTATGATGCTATTAGCGAAGGATCTATATCTTTACAGGAGTTCTATATCTGTTATGAAAACGGCATGTTAAGCGCCTTGCATAGTTCTACATTGCTCAGCAGAATAACAAACTTTTTACACAGAATCCCTGGCTTCAGTCTGTTTGTACACGGTATCAGATATTTTACTAACTGGATTAAGAATATTTGGTAATTCTCTTTGCTCTTCATCTAGTGATGAACAAAAGTGATGATGCATGCCGCGTGCTCGCCCACGACCCTACTGAGTGCAGTTATCCTTCTTTACTAAGGTCACAGATATTTTTGAGGAATACAAGTTATTGTTGTGGTAGTTTGGTGGTGCAACAAGCTGAATGAAAGAACTCTTCCACTCTTTCGAGAAGTTTCTTTATACAGGTTTCTTGGCATATTTGTTGCCGGAATTCGGCGGAGTTTTTATAGTTCGCGCTGTACCAGAGAATGTGCTTTCTTGCGATTCCTATACCCGTTTCGGTGCCATAGTGAGAGAATATTGAGCTAATGTGTTGCAGTATTATCGGAAGTTTTTCCTGTGGTGTAGGTTCTTGTAATTTTTCGCCTGTCCTGAGAAAGTGCAACATATTTCTTATAGACCAAGGTTTTCCATAGGCTCCGCGACCGACCATAATGCCGTCAGCGCCAGACTCTGCCAAGGCTCTTTCAGCATCCTCGTATGTTTTTATATCACCGTTTGCTATCACTGGGATCTTAACAGTGTTTTTCACCATCCGGATGAATTGCCAATCTGACTTTCCTTTATACATTTGTGCTCGCGTTCGTCCATGTATAGTGATCATCTTTATTCCAAGGTCCTCCGCAATTTTTGCTAATTTTGGAGCGTTCCTGTGATTTTCATCCCAACCAGTGCGCATTTTTAGTGTTACTGGTATTTTAACCGCTTTTACTGTTGTTTCGAGGATTTTTGCTGCGTGACATTCGTCTTTCATCAGGTAGGAACCAGCATATCCGTTGACTACTTTTTTAACAGGGCACCCGAAATTAATATCAATGATTTTAGCGCCCATATCTTCATTTATTTTTGCTGCTTCTGCCATTACGTCTGGCTCGAATCCAGCTAATTGTATAGCAGTGATATCCTCTCGAGGAGACAAAGAAACTTTTTTCATTGTATCTTTTGTTTTCAGAATCATAGCTCTGCTTGCGATCATCTCGGAAACCACAAGTCCTGCGCCAAAGCTTTTTACAAGATCCCTGTAAGGCATATCAGTTACCCCAGACATAGGTGCCAGAATTACGTTGTCAATACTTACGTTATTAGCCAGGTTGAGTTTCATTGTTCTTTAGAATGATAAGATTAACAAAGTCACTAGTTAACTGTGTATAGCTGTCCAAGCTGTTCTCTTTTGGGATTTCGACTCGCTCTTTGGTACTAAAGACGTCATTCCGGCGTCAATACTCGAAAATACAATAAAGGCTTCAAATACTCTTTTACCTTTACATTAAATACTCTGAATGTTCTTTATTGTATTTGTCTACATGAAAATGCTATACGAGGCTAGATGATTTATCGAGGAATTTCAGTGCCGCGTAGTGTGTGAGGTCACAACCAACCGGGGTTACTGTTACATAGCCACTTCTGAGAAATTCGCAAAACTGCGGAGAAGATGTTGCTTCAATCGTAACATATTTTTCGTTTTCTTCTTCATGCGGCCTGGCTCTGATAGCGGATTCCTTCTTGTTTCGGACGTCGATATTACTATACTGCGGCACGTGTTTCACTCCTATAACTTGGCATTCAGGGATGTTTATGTTCAGCACGCAATTTTTCAGGATGTCAACTTTTTCAAGCATTGAAAGTATATATTTTTTTATGTGAGGGTTATCTATGTTCCAGCTCATAGTATTGGGACTCGAAGAATAAAACTGGCTAAAAGCAAATGAAGCTGTTCCAGATAGCATGCCTTGCATGGCCGCAGCTATCGTTCCTGAGTATATCGTGTCTATTCCCAAGTTTGCACCAATATTCACACCAGAGAATACTACATCCGGTACACCATTTTTCGTAAGTCTAGGATCATGGAAAGCTGTTATAACACAGTCTGCCGGGGTTCCATCAACTGAGAATACGTTTTCAGCAATTTCTTCGATTTTCAGTTTTTTATCCAGGCTTACAGCATGACTAGATGCAGTCCTATTTGTTTTGGGTGCCACCGTGATAGTTTCCAGGAAGCCAATGCTTAGGACAAATTCTCTGAGCAGTTTCAGTCCCGGTGAATCAAATCCATCGTCGTTCGTTATAAGTGCGCGCATTCTACAAATTCTAGTCACTCCATGTGACTCCTAAGTGTATACAATTGTGTTAGTTCAGCAAATAGGTCTTCCGTCTTCACAATGAAATTTAGCTGATCTTTCAACAGAAGTAGCTTTGTGAGTGAGATTTTAGCTGTATAACCCAGCCTTTAACTAATACGTGTAGACAGTTAATACTTACGAACAGCATTTGTAAACGAGGTAATGGATTTCCTCAGTTGCCTGGACTACAATTTGGGCTTGGTCGTTGTGTCTTTTGCACGTGGTTTATGGTTCTCAATAGTTATCCAATTGTTGAACATGAATATGATGTTGTTGTCGTAGGAGCTGGTGGTTCTGGACTTAGAGCCACTTTGGGTATGGCGAGTCAGGGTTTGAGGGTTGCGTGTCTTTCCAAGGTTTTTCCAACTAGGAGTCACACTGTAGCAGCTCAAGGAGGAATTAGTGCTGCATTAGGGAATATCAGTGAAGATGATTGGAGATGGCATGCCTATGATACTGTCAAGGGTTCCGATTGGCTTGGTGACCAGGATGCAATTGAATACATGTGTAAAAATGCTTCCAGTGCAGTAATAGAATTAGAGAATTTCGGTGTGCCATTTTCACGGACGTCTGAAGGTAAAATATATCAACGTCCATTTGGTGGTATGACGACCCATTATGGGAAGGGTCGTGCTATTCGAACATGTGCTGCTGAGGATAAAACAGGCCACGCAATATTACACGCTCTTTATCAACAGTCTATAAAGCTGGATACGGAATTTTTTGTGGAATATATAGTCCTTGATTTACTCATGGATGATGAGGGTTGTAAGGGAGTCATTGCTTGGGACCTAAAAGATGGCTCATTACACAGGTTCAGAGCTCATATCGTTGTGATAGCAACTGGTGGCTACGGTCGTATTTACTTTTCAGCCACAGGTGCGCATACCTGTACGGGTGATGGAAATGCGTTTGTTCTGAGGGCTGGTTTGCCGCTCCAGGACATGGAATTTGTGCAATTTCACCCAACTGGTATTTATGGGGCTGGTTGTTTGATAAGTGAGGCGGTTCGTGGTGAAGGTGGCTATCTGATAAATTCAGAAGGGGAAAAGTTTATGTCTAAGTATGCTCCTTCTGCGAAAGATCTCGCGTCCAGAGATGTTGTGAGTCGTGCAATCACTATGGAAATCCGTGCTGGTAGGGGTGTGGGTCCAAAGAAAGATCATATCTATCTTCAAGTTTCACACTTAGGTTCCGAGGTTATAGAACAACGGCTTCCGGGTATAAGCGAAACTGCACGTATCTTTGCAAATGTGGATGTGACGAAAGAGCCTATTCCGGTGCTTCCGACTGTCCACTATAACATGGGGGGGATTCCAACAAATTATCATGGAGAAGTCCTTACCATGGATGATGAGAATGTGGAGAAAGTTGTTCCAGGTTTAATGGCTATAGGCGAAGCTGCTTGTATTTCAGTACATGGCGCGAATAGACTTGGCTCAAATTCTTTATTGGACCTTGTAGTTTTTGGTAGAACAGCTGCTATTAGGGCCAGAGAGGTGATAAAAGCCAATACGAAGCACTCTCCTATCGATAAGGAGTTGACAGAGCAGGCTCTGGCGCGCTTTGATAGGTTCCGTTATGCAGACGGTGGGCTTCCTACAGCTGTGCTAAGAAAAAAAAATGCAGTTGATAATGCAGGAGCACGCTGCCGTTTTTAGGACTCAGGAGGTCCTAGATGAAGGATGTAAAAAAATGCAGGAGCTCCTCCGTGAAATGGATGAGATCAATGTAACTGACCGTTCACTTATCTGGAATACTGATCTCGTCGAAACGCTTGAGCTCGATAATATGGTGGGTCAGGCTATTGCAACAATAGAGTCAGCTGCGAATAGGAAAGAAAGTAGAGGCAGTCATGCTAGGGAGGATTATCCCGAAAGAGATGATGAAAACTGGCTCCGTCACACGCTGTTTTGGTTCCTACCGGACAGTAATGAGACAAAGTTTGGCTACAGGCCAGTACGTCTGCAGCCAATGAGCAATGAAATAGAATCATTTCCTCCTCAAAAGAGGGTCTACTAGTCTGTTTTCTGCTCACATCTGTTAGCTTTTCAGCTAGGATTTATGAGTAGTTTTTTTGAGAGGTCACCTGCGGGCGTGGCTGTGTATGTTTACTATTTTGGTGGTTTGGTAAGTAGAAAACTAAATCTCCCTTGTAGTTAAAGCAATCCTCAACAGGTGTTTTTTTTCTATGTAAAGCTCTTCGGGTGTCGAGAGTACCTCGCTAATTTGCAGCCACCTGTTATGCCAAAAAATGGCTGATTGCCCTAATTTTCCTAGTAGAATTCTTTCACCAAAGAAGCTTTCTTTTTCCAAAACTCCGTGGTGAAATTTAATGATCCGGTTGAATGTGAAGCATAGCAGATCCTTTAGTGATGCCTCGGAAAATTTTTGGGTCATCTGGAATTGTGTTGTTAGATCCTGACCAAGTGTATCTAGGGTTGGAAGAGAATCCTTTGCTTCTTCCTCTACAGATTTTTCTAGGAGATTTCTATACTGCACAATTAATTTGTCTATTTCAGTACTTTTTTTAAAGAGTGGGAAATAGAGGTGAAAGCAACGTGAACGGACTGTATTTGTAATTTGCTGTGAGTATCTGGCTATCAGGATAAGTGTCGCTGTCTGTTTTCCTTCCTCTAGCACTTTTAAGAGTGCGTTCGCTGCACCAGATGTAATTATCTCAAAATGACTCATGATGATAATCTTCTGGTTAGAGAAATTGCTGGTTAGATTCAAAAAATCGTGTATCCTTTGTACGTGAGCGACTTTGATAGATCTTTCCTGGATGATCATTAAATCTCCTATCGCTTCATCAGATTTAAGGATCCACTTTGCGTATCTAATCGCAATCTCAAACATATCATCTAAGCTGGGGCCAGTAAGAAGCCACGCACGAGACTTCTGGTATCCAGATAGTAGAACCTTTTTTTGAGCCTTATACATGTACGAATAGTAGTGGGCTGGACATCCAGATTCTACAGTGTTTTTTTTCTTAGTCCATTCGCTGCATATTAGACTTTGGTATCCGCATGGCCCTTTCTTGAGCTTCGTGCATTCAGGAATAGCTTTTAATCGGACGTTCAGATTCTACAGTATTTTTTCTTAGTCTATTCGCCGTATATTAGACTTTGGCATCCCCATGGCATGGACTTTTTTTGAATCTTGTCCGTGCAGGAGTAGTACTTGAACAGACATTTAGATTCTACGCTGTTTTTGCATTGCTCCATTCATTGCCAAGGTAGGTTGTCTCATTCAACCTGAGATGTTTTTAGTGTTTCGATGCAACTTGGGAAATTTGTATTGTTCAGAAGAGCATATGGCGGATAAGTTAGTCGCTAGAAGAGTTACTCGGTAGCGTGATGCATACTCATTTGCTAGTAGTTTATTAAAGTATGCTGATGTAGAATCTCCTCGAAAATTTAGATGATTCTATGACAAAGGCGCTTCTTATAGAGAAGACAGGTGGTCCAGAAGTTTTTAAATCAGTGGATATTAATTTTAGGGCGCCCAGAAGTGATGAAGCTCTCATTAAGCACACGGCTATTGGAATAAACTACATAGATATTGAGCAAAGAAGTGGCTTTTACAATCTGCATGAGAATGCTAGTAGGCGGAAGTTGCCGGCGATTGTGGGATGTCAAGGAGTCGGTGTGGTCAAAGAGTTGGGTGAAGGTGCGGTTGTGGATGTTCAACCCGGAGATAGAGTCTGCTATGCAACGATACCCTATGGTGCCTATTCTGAAGAACGCGTAATAAAGCTGAAATATCTTCATAAAATTCCAGATTTTCTCTCTGATGTTGATGTGGCAGCATCATTATACAGTGGAATGGTATCCTTCTACCTTACGTGTAGGGCTTATCTCGTCATGAATGATTTTACAGTGATGGTCCATGCTGTAGATACGGATATGGGGGATATGTTGTGCCAATGGATTAAGGCTCGAGCTCCTGGGTGCAAGATAATTGGTACTGTGGGTTCGATGAGAAAATTAGAATTACTTAAAGATATACGCTGCGAATTGTTACTTAACTATCTTGAGGATCCAGAAGTTCTCAGGGAGAGAATACATAAGTTCACCCGTGGGTATGGTGTAAATGCTGTTTATGATTGTATTGGTAGAGACACCTACATGCTTTCCTTGAACTCTCTTGCACGATTCGGCATATACGTACTCCATGAGCAAAGATCAGGGGAGATTCCTCCAATGTCTTGGAAGGCTTTTCGTGCGCGTTCTTTGTTTTTTACTCATCCTTCGCTCTTTCATTACGCACGTAATCATGTGGAGTCAGTGCTTGCGGTTGCTGAGGTTTTCCATTACATGCGAATCAAAAAGATAGTACCTAATATTGCTCTTCGCTGCAGAGGTCTGGATGACATACCTGAAGCGCATAGGCAGATTGAGGCGGGCAACGTGAGTGGAGCGTCTGTCGTTATTTTTTGAATATCGTGGTTTTTCAGTTTAGCCTATGTGAATTCCTCTTATCTGGAAAGGGTTGTTATATATCTTTCTAGGTGCCAGTGTGTTGTAGGTGTACAAGTACCGGTCTATTCATATGCTATTCGCGAGGAGGGTGTATAGCGTGTGAGATTTGTTGATCTTATTGTGTGAGGGAAAGTTCATATAGGTGGTTGTCTGGTATTTTATTTCGTTGTTCCCATTTGAGCGCGTAGGTTGGAGTTCTATTTGCTTTTATAGTATAAGAATGGGTGTTGATTTTACTGTAGCTTGAAATTTTGTCTATTGAAAACAAGAAGGCCATAATATACAGACCAAGCAAGGCAGCTACTCAGTCTGGGTATGGTGGTCAAAAGTGGGTGCTCAAGTTTTGTTCTGATGAGCCAAAATATGTAGAGCCATTAATGGGTTGGGTAGGTAGTCGTGATACGATAACCCAGTTGGTGCTCAAATTTAACAGTAGAGAAGCAGCTGAGGCTTATGCCAAAAAAAATGGTATTGACTATACTGTTATCATGCCGCAACAGGCAAAGGTAAAGCCAAAGTCCTACGCGGATAACTTTCAATGACTAAGTTTTACGATTTTATAATTTCTGGGGCGGGTCTATCCGGAGTTCTAGCAGCGCATTTATTGAAGAACCTTGGTTTATCTTATTACATCTTTGATAAAAGCGGCGAAGCCTCTGTTGACTTTAGAACCAGTGCGATTAGTTGTGAGTCCGTGCGTTTCTTCGAAAGACTCAATCTATGGGAGGTGATAGAGCCGTTTGCAGTGCCCATAAGCGATATATACACTTTTCAAGAAAAAAGTGGGTCCTTTCTTCACTTTGAGGGTGAACAGGCCAATCTGGATTTTTCAATGAGTTATGTGGTGCCAAATCTGGTGCTCCAGGATATTTTATACAAAGGAATTGATATTAATTACGGTTGTACATACAAGAATGTATGTCATTCCCATGATAAGGTGCGTGTAGATTTCTCAGATAGAGTGATTGAAGGAAGATATATGCTTGTTGCAGAAGGTAGGTACTCTAATACTGCAGGACTACTGGGCTTCAAGATGATACGCTCAAGCTATAGACAGAGTTGTCTTATATGTAATTTGAGAAGCAGTGGAAGAGAACACTCTAATGTTGCGGTAGAGATGTTCTTAGAAGGTGGTCCATTTGCATTGTTACCATTACGTAAAGGCACTGAATTTTCTCTTATCTGGACAGTTAAGTTTCCCTTTGGTGATACCTTTGCAACAATTGATGAGAAGGAGTTTCTTTCAGAGGTACAAAAAATTTCAGGTATTGAGTTTGAGAAAATTCTTACGCCCCGAACAGTTTATCCTATTGTATTAAACTTTTGCATGAATCCACGTAAGGGGCCAGTGATGTTAATAGGCGATTCTGCACATGGGATACACCCAGTGGCCGGGCAAGGATTTAATTTGGCTGTATATGATCTAAAAGATCTCCATGACGTGTTGAATAAGTATGGATTAGACAATTTTGATGAGTTGGCTGACGCATATTTGAAGAGAAGAAGACGAAGTGCTCTTTCTATGGTTGCTTTCACTCATTTCCTTGTTAAATCTTTTTCTTGTGCTTCGCCTTCGTTACGCGCTGCTAGAGGCTTTGTATTCGATGTAATAGAATCGAGTAGTCGGTTGAAGCGTTTTTTCATGGAGCGTGCCGCCGGAAAAGGTCTGTAGTAATCGACGGGATATGTTGTCTCTAAAGGTTGGGGCGCGTTGTTCGACATTAGCACTGGCTCAGGCGCGTCTTGTAGAGAGAGCCCTTGCTCCCTATTGTGAAAGAATCGATTTAGTTGGAGTAAGAACCTCTGGTGATATACTCAGTGACATTCCTTTAACTGAGGTAGGTGGTAAAGCTCTTTTTCTTAAGGAGCTGGAAGAAAAACTTCTCACGGGTGAAATAGATATAGCAGTCCATTCAATGAAGGATGTACCCGCGTTTTATCACGATGATCTTGAAGTTGTTCCTGTACTCAAAAGGGCTATTCCTAACGATGTTTTTGTTTCGTTTCGATACCCGAATATGTTGTCTCTGCCAAGTGGGGCAGTGATTGGAACTTGTGCTCCACGCAGGGTAGTACAACTAAATCAAAGATTTCGGGTTATCCCTTTGAGGGGTAATATTGCCACTAGGGTAGAAAAAGCTAAAAACTTAGATGGGATAATCCTCGCCTTCTGTGGTTTGGAAAGACTTGGTCTATGTAAAATGATTTCAGAGGTTATACATGAAGATGTTATGCTTCCCGGTGTCGCTCAGGGTGCACTTTGTGTTGAGTTTAGGAAAAAGGATCATTTTCTTAGGGAATTGATTCTGAACATTTCTGATAGAGAGACTATCATTTGTACTACAGCTGAGCGTGCTTTCCTCGAAGAGATCAATGGTGATTGCAAAACTGCTTTAGGTGCGCTCGCTGTAGTGAAAAACAATACTTTATATTTCACAGGGATGCTGGGTAAAGATAACAGACCATGTTACTTTAGGACTTCGGGATCATGTTTGAATGCGAAACAAATTGGTAGAAGCGCTGCTCTAGCGCTTTTGCGCATGTAAAATGCTATCTCTGCATTTTTTTAGAACTCATTTTTGCAAGTATTGCTATTCTTATCGTTCTGAACGACGTCCAGGGAAAGCTTGCCTACTTTTGACATGTTATTCATTAGGTGCTACAAGTGGTAATTACTGGAACATCCTTCATACAATTCTACGTGTGAGTTTTACTAAGAAATCACCAAATCCTATAGTTTTTGTAGGCGTTACTGGCTGTCTTTCAAGCTTTTTTTGTTAGGATCCAGTAAATAGTGGATGCTCGGCCTGCAATCCTCTAAATAGCTAAGCAATTTTTAGATTCAGCAAACGCCTTAGTATCATAAACCTTAGACTGTCAATTGAATGGGCACCGATTGAACAAGCCACATGCATTTCACAATGAGAAGGCCACAAATATAACTCCAAAAAGAGAAGTATTTAAATTGTTTTTATGTAGGACTGAAGTTTCACCTCAAGAGCAGTTGTAGGGATAGTAAATTCCTGTAAAGCGTTTTCATCTGAGATACTGCCGTACTTCAGCATCTTAACTTGCTCGCGTGTTATAATTGGTGCAGTTTTACCTGAGAGAAACTTATTTATAGGTTTCAGCAAGAAACACTCAAGGAGTGCAGCTTCGCAAAGTGCCATCCAATAGGGAATTGGTAGGCATATCACAGTTATGTCAAGAAGCCTGCTGATGAGCGAACAAATTTCACTCAGTGTGTATCTTTTTGATCCGACTACTGGATAGATCCCACCTTTCAATGTTTCATTCTGCAAAATTTTAGCGACTAGGAAAGCTATGTCGCCAACATAAACTGGTTGTATTGATGCAGTTTTGCAGGCAGGCAGAAGTAAAATACGCAATTTCCTGCCTAGTTTAACGAAGAGATTTATAAAGTTGTCTTCCTCTCCAAAAACGACTCCCGGTCTAATTATTATGCTTTCTGGGAAAGCTGATCTCACTGCTTTTTCTCCATTGATCTTGCTCCTACCGTACTTGGTTGCACCTTTACAACCTAGTAGTGCGGAAAAATGAATAAAACGTCGCACGCCATTCTCCGCAGCTATTTGTGCAACCTGCGCGCATGCCAAATGATTAATTGCATCAAAAGAAGTGCTGGAAGTTTCCCTTAGAACACCAACCATGTTTATGACAATCTCAGAATTTCCGATGCCTTTCACGATATCACCGGGGTCTCTTATGTCACCGTGTACCACCGAGATCTGGCCTAGATTTCCGGAGAGCTTAAGTTTTTTTGCACACGAAAGCGAATTGGAAACTACGGTAACCTGGTAACCGGACTTTACCAATTCCCTCACTACATAAGAACCGATAAACCCACCGCCGCCAAAAACAGTGATCTTTTTCATAACCAAATCAATTAAGACCCAAACCACCGTTTTTGATATCTCGAAACTTGAGACCCGTTTGTACAGGTGGAGGCGGCATCCATCCAAGCTACGCCGAGCATGGACGTTTTAGCCTCCTTCAAGTTCTTCTGTAGCTCAAAGTTTTGATACCTTTCACGCATGGCCCAGGCCAACGCTAGTCTTTCACAGGATAAGAGGAAAAGCAATACATACCATTCACTCATAATTCAGCCGTTTTTTCTTTGTTAATTTAATTGATTCTATGCTTTATTCGGACGAAGAATACGTCCTTTAATAGTAAAAAAACCAGTCCTGTACTTCTGAGATTTCACTTTAACAGTTATGCTTTTTATACAAAGACTTCCTCTGCCAAGTAACATGCGTTAAGAGTCTGCTTAGTGCCGTTTTACTAAGTGAGTTAAGCAAACTAATCATAAAGCAGGGAAACTTCATTTGCTATTGTTCGTGTTACTTTTCCCTCTATTTCGAGTTCGACTATTGCCAATAGGAGGGTCTTTTCTGAGATACCAAGCTCATGTGCTAACTGACTCATTGGTATAGATGTACTATCAATTTTTTTGAGGATCTGAGCCTTTATTAGGGTTATCTTATCGGTGTCACAGTTAAGCGTGGAGAAAGGTATAAACGCCTTGTCCTCAACATCCAAAAGGGTCTTGTAGCCAAAATCGTTACGTTTTTTTCTTTCTAGGTGTTGTATCACATCTAGGGCATTTTCTACCAATATGGCTCCCTGTTTTAGGAGCCTGTTACTTCCTGAGAATCTCTTGTCGTAGGGTGCTCCAGGTGATGCAAAAAGATACTTGCCCTGTGCCAGTGCGTACTGGGCAGTAAGTAGAGAGCCAGAGTTCTCTGATGCCTCAATAATGATAACGCACTCCGAAAGACCAGAAATTATTCTGTTCCTGCGTGCAAAATGGACAGACTGTCCTCGCTTACCAAAAGGGACTTCCGTAACCACCAAGCCACCTCTTTCGATTATTCTTTCTTGCAACTTTTGATTTTCGGTAGGATAACACTGATCTATACCAGTTCCTATTACTGCGATTGTTGGCAACATGCTATCAGTGATTTTTAATGCCGCTGTGTCTACTCCTATAGCTAGGCCTGAAACGATTGTATATCCTTCTTCTGCTAGTTCGCGCGCAAGTGAATATGCAAAGTTGCAACTATTGATTGTGGCATTTCTCGAGCCTACTACTGCTATAGAAGGAGTGTTAAGTAGTTCTATATTTCCTCTTGCTGTAATGACTGGAGGTGGATCTCTGATTACTCTCAGGTTTTTGCTGTATTTGTTTTCGCAGGCGGCCAGAATACTGGCATCAAATTTTTCAGTTAGCTCAAGTTCTTTTAGTGCATCGGTCTTGGAGAAAGGTCTTGTCTTTTTCGTACGTTGTTGAATAGTAGAAAGTTGTCCTAGAGCGTTTTCAGCTGTTCCATATAGGCTAATTAATGACTGAAAAGTCACCTCTCCAACTGTTCTAGACAACTGTAGCCAGAACAGCAGTTCACTTTTAGATAAATTATTAATTATCATGAGATATTTCTATTACATCGTACCTGTGATGTAAACCTTGGATGTAATTTTGGTAGTTAGGCTCTTTTTAACCGCTATAGGCTAAAACTGACATCTGTTGGGGGGTAATATTGAATATGGAGCAGAATTTTGTTGAAAGGCGTATAATGGGCCAATTATGTGAGTATTGGAAAGGTATCCAAGGCGAAAATAGGGTTCCTAGGAAAACTGATATAGATGTTGATGAGATAGCTCACATAATGCCTTATTGTGTGATTGTCGATGCAAATCAGGACGGTGGAAGAATTAAGTACACCCTCAGTTATGTTGGATCTAAAGTGAAACAGTTTGAAGAGAGCGGCATCTTTCATGAAACATTTATCCAGTTTGTTTCTTCGAATACGGATACTTTCCAAGAGTACATAGATGAAGTCTTTCAGACTAAGGAACCTCTCACGGATTCTGGTGAAGTTGTGAATGGTAATCAAGAAGAAGTAAAGTTTAGGCAGTGCGTCCTTCCTCTGAGTAAGGATGGCAACGAAGTGAGTTCTGTGATTTGTGCAATAAACTGCAAAATATACTAGGCAAGTGACATGGCATAACTATTTTGTCGAAGTACCGTTCAGTTGCCTGCCACTACCATCAAGGCCAACAGGATATGCACAGAGTAACCACTTGCGCCGCAATGTGCTTCACAGGCATACAAACACTCACTTCGACCAAAAACGTGAAAATGACTCCTACGGGAATCGAACCCGTGTTTCCACCGTGAAAGGGTGATGTCCTAGACCGCTAGACGAAGGAGCCTGAAAATGAAAGATATATGCTAGAGCTTAAGCCAGCGGGTTTTTATTGTCAACGGCATTGGCAAAGGGGCTTGCTATCAGATGGCGTTTCTTCTCGTTAATTCGCGTTTGTCAATATGTGAAAGTCAGGAGACGATACTCAATACAATGCTATGTTTACTTGTTATACTTTTGACATCTGCAGCCTTAGAGGGGTATCTCAAACACACTGTTCGTTATGAGTTGGAATGAGGTTTAGTAACAGAGTTTTTTCTCGGCTGCTTTTGCGCACTACAAAAAGTCTTTTCAGAAACCGCATTGTTTGATTTTACGCTTATATCATTGTTTCACTTTTAAATCGCACTTCTTCTTTTTGGTGAATTTTTGATATCATTGAGTATACAGCAGGATAGCTTGCGAAAAGGCTTTTGCTCTGCTAGATCTAGGGCTTTTTATTTCTCATTCTTTTTGCCAATGGCATTACTTAAGTTGGTCATAGAACCTGACCCGATATTGCATAAAGTTTCAGGGAATGTAGTTGGCGTATCGGATGAAAAAAGAGAGTTTCTCGATGATATGCTAGAGACAATGTACCACTATACTGGTATAGGGTTAGCTGCAGTTCAAGTGGGTGTACTTGAGAGAATTATTGTTGTTGATGTTCCGCCGGACAAAGAGTGGCATTCAAGTCCTCTTAATCATGTAGGATACGAAAGCTCAGGAGGTCCGTACTATCTTGTTAACCCTGAAATCATAGAATTCTCACGGAATTTGGTTTCTGCTGACGAAGGATGTCTTTCGCTTCCAGAACAGAATTACGAGATAGTACGCCCGGATGCAGTGGTAGTTAAATATCTGAATTATAATGGAGAAGAGTGCTTACTCAAGGCAAATGGTTGGCTGGCGCGCTGTATACAACATGAGGTGGATCACCTGGATGGAAAACTGTACGTGTCACATCTGTCGAAGCTAAAGTATGATCTTGCAACAAAAAAGGCAGCTAAAATAAAGAAACGGCACTCTGAAGTATAGATCAATATCACACTCAGGTCTCGCTGATGCGGGACCGAAAGGACAATAAGGCAGGCAAGAGAACGGTGGGTAGTAACGGGCTCGAACCGCTGACCTCCTCGGTGTAAACGAGATGCTCTACCAACTGAGCTAACCACCCGACGGCCTATATTGTATATTTTTTCTTGAGTAGATGTAAAGAAGCTGCAATCGCATCTTAAGAAATTGTATTCGACGTTCAGTAATAGTCACTTGTGTAATCAGTTAATCTACAAGGATAGTTCCTTTACTTGGTCGTACAATACTCGAACTAATTTGAGCCTCATTTCGTATGATGATAGTATTCCACGTGTAAATCAGAGGTATTAAGGAGATGCAATCCGGTTCTTTTGTTCGTCTTAGAAGGACGCGTAGAAATAAAATTATCCGAGACTTGATTGCCGAAACCACGCTCTCTGCTTCGCAGCTTGTATTACCATTGTTTGTCATAAATGGTTCAAATACTGAGTTGCAAGTGGGTGAGATGCCAGGTGTGTGTGCGCATTCTATCGATATACTGAAAAAGGTAGTAGAGAGTGCAATAACAGTTGGTGTGAGAAGTATCATGCTTTTTCCGCGGGATCCCGGGAAAAGAAGCTTTGAAGCGGAGGAAGCCTATAATCCGGAGAATTTAATCTGTCGTGCAGTGAGAGCTCTCAAAAGAGATTTCGGAGGTGACCTTGTTATTATTACTGATGTCGCAGCCGATCCTTATACAATTGATGGTCACGATGGATTTTATAGAGATGGAAAAATTCTTAATGATGAAACATTAGAACTCTTGATAAAGCAAGCCTTAGTGCAGGCCGCAGCTGGGAGCGATATGCTTGCTCCCTCAGATATGATGGATGGAAGAATTTTTGCAATCAGAAATGCTCTCAATCTTGCTGAATTTGATGAGGTCCCGATTGTATCGTATTCTGCTAAATATGCTTCCAATTTCTATGCACCTTTCCGAGACGCATTGGGTTCCACGAATATCACGCTGGACAAGCGATCCTATCAAATGGATTACAGGAATGCAAACGAAGCCATGCGAGAGATCGAAGTTGATATTAATGAAGGTGCTGACATCGTAATGATCAAACCGGCTAGCCTCTACCTTGACATAATAAGGATGGCAACGGATCGGTTTCGTGTGCCTATTTTTGCGTATCAAGTTAGTGGCGAGTATAAAATGTTAGTTCAATACGGTGGTCCCGAAGTGTTATTGGAATCCCTAATTGCAATAAGAAGGGCAGGTGCAACAGGGATAGTAACGTATGCTGCTGTTGAGGTTGCAAAGTACTTAGCGTCTTAGGTATTTTTTGGTTTATTTAATTGTCTTTTAAGCCAAAGTAAAAATCGAGCAGACATCATGATAGGTGGCAGCCTTCCTGCTGAGCTGTCTCTTCTTTTGGATTGACACGGCCTCTCTCAGTTAAAATCGAAGTGTGAGCGAAAAAGTTATACTGATATGCATGAGGCAGGACTTCTCCAATTGAGATTAAACCCTTTTCTATTTCTCACTAATTCGTTTATTTAAAGCGTTGATCTCCGCTCCGTATATAAAACACAAGTTGAGTAAGTAAAAATACAACATAACCACAATTATTCCTGCGATGCTTCCATAGATTATGTTCATTTGTGCGAAGGAGTGTAGGTAGAAGGAAAACGCAATCGAAGTGAGAATCCACAGTGACACGACCATTATACTCCCAGGAATGACATCGCAAAACCCTTGTTTCTCTTTTGGAAAAAAAATATACAAAGCTGATACAAAAAAGAAGACACAGCACGTCGTGATGGTGCTATAGGGTAGCCAACTTGGTCTTTTCAGTGTGTGAAGGAAAGATACCTTCTTGGTTAAGAGCGGATATATTGTCGGAAAAAGAAGGAAAACAAGTATGATAACGGAAATCAAAAGGAATTGTATGACACTGATAAGGCGCCTTAGTATGTACTCTGAAACTAGGGCTTCAGTTCCAAAATTATATGCCTTGTTTACTGCTGCTTTTAGTCCCTCTACAATGGATGAGGCCGTCCATATTGCGCCAAGAATGGTAAGCGTCAGAAGTCCATGTGTAGGACCCTCAAGGATCTCCTTGATATACGGCATTATGCCTTCGATGATGTTTTCTGGTACGTTCTCTATGAAGACCGACAGCAATTTTCTTGTTATTTCGTATGAGGAAGCCCCTATTATGTTTGCTATGTGACCTGCTACAGCAGTGAAGAAAAATAAAAATGGAAAAATCGATAGAAGCAGCAAAAAAGATAGGTATCCAGCATACTCGGAGCCGCCATGATATAACATGTTGTACAATGAGATTTTTAGTACCGCAAAAATTCGCTTCATTTTTTACAAGCTTTGCAATTTCGCAAGCGATAAGTATCAATACTAGCCATATTATTTGACATTTCTATAATTGTGAAAGAATATCCGGTTGTAAGAGCTGCCCTACTATATGAGTCCTTTAAAACAGTTTGAGGTTTTTCCTCTAATTCGTCTCCCAGAATTTTTCGGCTGGGATATCAGTTTTACTAACTCCTCGTTGTATATGGTGCTTACAGTTGTATTCGCCTCCCTTTTCCTTTTTGCTGGTGTTTTCAGAGGTAAGGTGATACCAGGGCCAATGCAGTCTTTTGTTGAGGTAGTATGCGGTTTTGTATTGGAAATCATTAAGGGTAGTTGCGGAAAGGCCGGTGTAGACTATTTCCCTTTAATTCTATCAGTATTCTTATACGTGCTGTTTGCAAACCTTGTTGGAATGTTACCACTTCCTATGAGCTTCACAGTGACAAGCCATATAGTTGTGACACTTGCACTTGCAATGGTCGTCTTCATTTTTGTGACCCTCATTGGATTGAAAAAGCAAGGCATGGGTTTCTTTGCCATGTTTCTTCCTGATGGAACGCCTAATTGGATCGCTCCACTGATGGTATTTCTTGAGGTGTGTACCTATCTCTTTAGGCCAATTAGTCTTGCTATTCGGCTGACTGCGAATATGATCGCTGGTCACACAATACTTAAGGTCATTGCTGGGTTTGTATATCCAGTCTCTTTGTTGATAAGCCCTTTATCTTTTTTGTTTGTGGTGGTACTAATAGTGTTCGAGGTGTTCATAGCTATGTTGCAGGCATACATTTTTGTCATGTTGACCTGCGTCTATTTGAATGATTCACTGGTGAAACACTAACGTGGTTATTTTATAAGGGTATATGGAGTTAGAAGGTCTAAAATTTTTGGGAATTGGTCTCTCTGTTGTTGGTATGTTGGGAGCTGCTATAGGAGTGAGTAACATATTCTCCATGATGCTTAATGGCATCGCTAGAAACCCTGAGTCCGAAGAAAAATTGAAGAAGTACGTCTATGCGGGTGCTGCTTTGACGGAAGCGATGGGGCTTTTCTCATTCGTTTTGGCGTTGCTACTGATTTTTGTTGCGTAGATGCCTCAGTTTGACATATCTACCTATTTTGGGCAGGTATTTTGGTTTTCTGTCTCCTTCTTCTTTCTATACTGCTTTGTTAGGTTCGTCTTTGTTCCTAGGCTAAATGCTTTGCTGGATGTACGAGCTTCTGTATTAAGGGAGAATCGCAAATTAATAGCTGGGATGAAGAAGGATCTCGAGCGTTTGGAGAGTGTGTGGAATGCTGCTCTCTCGGATGCTCGCTTTGCTGCTGAAAATATTCTTCGTGACGCAGTTATCTCTGTTGAAAAATTAAGAGGTGGTGTTGCTGAGCGCTTAGCTGTTTTAAATAGTGAGTTAAGAAAGGAGAATGAGGTCCTGCTTGACGCCTTTTTTGCCCAGAAGTCGCTTGAGCTTGAAGAGTTGTTTGTGAAGTTGGTGGAAGACTACTATGTAGTAATCTATACTCCATTTGTGGTTGGTTCTAGCGATGTTCGTATCTCCTCTGTGCGTAAGAAGGCACTAGAGGATTTTAGCTGTCTTTATGAGAGATTAAGGGGATGTCGGTAGAAAGTATAGTCATAGGTTTTGCATTTTTTACTGCGTTTGGCGTCCTTGCTAAGCCTGTTGTTGGTGCGGTTATGCGCTCCCTTGCAGGTCACTCGGGTAAAATAATGGATGAGATATCCTCGGTTGAGGAAGAGCTTTTGAAAACCAAAAGTTTGCTTGCAACCGCAATGAAGCGCAATGGGTGTCTTAATGATGAAGTGGAGCGAATTATCACTGCTGCGAAAGCCCGTGCCGCAAAAATGTACGAAGAAGGTAGACACAAAACAGAAGAAGATTTGTCAGTTGCGGTTGGTAGGGTACGTGCTCGCATTGAAAGAGATAATAAGGATCTTATGATGAAGGTAAGGCTTTCAGTCTTGGATGGAGTATTCAGATGTTTAGCGGGTTTTGGCGGAAAATCACTTGAGAAAGCAGAGCATGAAGCGCTCGTGTTGCACATGGCCGAGAAGCTTTCCATAGATCTTTCTCCGCGCAATGAACAGTGAGATTCCTTTTGCAAAACTTTCCACAGTTGTTTTTGATGAAATAGTAGCGCTTGCTGAACGGTCTCACCTTTGCGATGAATATGATTGCAACGAGGGGATAGTTGAGTTATTTCTTCGCCAGGGTGTGTTCTTGATTGTTGGGAAAGAGGATCTTGGTGAGATATGGGTATCCAGCTTAGCTATAGGGGCTGAGCGCTTTTATCTAGATGATGGAGAGCGCTTTGTCAACAAAAATGGGGAAGAGATAGTTAGCTGGGTTAAGAAAATTCTTCAACTTTAGCGATTCTGATATGTCTGTGCTGGATATAACGTCGCTGTGCACTGTAGGGGTACAAGAGCGGTAGTAGCTCTGCGATTGCTGTTTTGCTGCAATTTAGCACATCTTAAATTTAGCAAGAGATCCTGGCAGACATAGAGAAAGAACAAATCAACTTTGGAAAAGGAAAGAAGTACTTACAAATCTGTATCTTCGAAGAAATCTTCTTCTAACAGCGTTGGACTTCTTTCTTTTAGCTTGATCATTGCCATGCAGGCATTTACAGCTGCAATTCCATAAGAAACAGATCTCTCGTTTGCTTGCTCCATGTTATTTGCTGTTATAACGCCGAAACCTATGGCAAGGTTATTCTTGATGGCGACATCCATAATCCCGCGACAGGCCGCGGACGAAACATAATCGAAATGTGGGGTACCGGATTTAACAATGCATCCTAAGAGGACGTAACCAGCAAAATCTTTAGAATGTAAAATGTTAAGTGCGGTAGGCAACTCAAATGCACCTGGTACATAAACTGACTTGTAAGCTCTTTCCTGTCGTTTAAGATGTTCGACTGCTGTTTTACATAACACCTTGCAGATGTCAGGGTTTACCTTACTGCAAATTATTAGGATCTTTTTTTGCATTGCAAAATTTAATACAGAAAGCCGTGTGATTCTAGCATCGGCCAGCTGTAAAGAAAAGTGAAGTAACTTACGATACCGATAGGGGAAAGTGACCTTGTAACAGAACAGGTAAGGATAACATGTTGATCAGTAACGTTAAAACTGAACTAAGGAAGGCTTTCTTGAGTTTCTGCCACAGCTTTAAACTTTTTAGTAAATAGGTATCTACCTATCATAAATTGTTGTACTAGCGAGAGAATGTTGTTGAACACCCAATAAAGAACCAAACCTGAAGGAAAGCTTGCGAACAATATCATGAAAACATACGGCATAGCTTTAATCATAAAAGCCTGTGTGCCGTCCTCATAGTGTGATGGGCTAAGCTTTTGTTGAATGACCATAGTTAACCCGAGTATTATAGGTAGTATTCCTATTGAAAGAAAATCGGGACAGTTCCAGTTAATTAAGCCAAATAGAGTAAACAAATTCGTGGGATCTGGAAGCGAGAGATCGGAAATCCATAGAAAGAACGGCGCCTGCCGCATTTCTATAGTTATAAAGATTACCTTATAGAGCGCAAAAAACACTGGGACTTGCAACAGAGTCGGTAAACAGCCGGACATCGGCGTGACTCTGTGCTTTCTAAACAACTCGACACTTGCTCTGTTTAGGGCATCCTTATCATTTTGATATATTGATTTGATTTTAAGGATTTCAGGTTGCAATTCCTTGATTTTAAACATCGAGATACCAGATTTAATTGATAGTGGCAACATCAGTACCCTAATGAAGAAAGTTAACAGTATGATTGCAACACCGAAATTCCCAACGAGGTGATAGAAAACCTGTAACAATTTTGAAATGGGTTTCGTTATAAAATACAAAACACCAAAATCTACGGCTCTATCAAAGAGGTAAATTCTCATGTTTTGTGCGTACTCTTCTAAGAGAGATAGCTTCTTGGGCCCTGCGAAGAGCATAGTTTCCTTTGTAATAAAGCCGCCGCCACGAACTATTTTCTGTGCGTTAAAATTCGTAATGCGGAAGATATCATCGCTTTTATCATCGACGTGACTGATGTACAATTTCCCGTCCGATGAATTCTCGAAAATCTGTGAGACAAACCAATACTTGTCTGAAAAGCCAAACCATCCATGTTGATTCTGCGCGTCCTCGTCAAATGCTATACTTTTGTTCTTTTTTGCTATCTTAGAGTACTTGAGCTCTATCAGCTGATCTTTTATTACTCCTACGGGTCCCTCATGCATTATAAGCATGCTTTTATTTGTTTCAGGAAGCCTCTTGGTGATTGTAAAGTGTGAGCCGACACTTAGATCGTTTTGCGACTTGTTCTCAACAATCTGCTTGAAGGTAAACATGTAATTATCGTCGACACTCACGACTACTTTAAAAAGCAGGCCAGACCTGTTGTCCCAAGAAAAAGTAACTGGGTTGCCAGGAGTCAAAAGTTCAGAATCAGCCTGCCATTTGGTTTTGGAAGAGGGAGTCCTAAGGCCAGCATCACCGGGTATTGTCCAGCCTGGATTAATGAAATATGCACCTTTTGTCTTGTTCGGATAAAGTAGGCGATACTGACCTTTTAGGTCATCAGATTTGTAATCTTTTAGGATCAGATCATCGAGAGCAAGGCCAGTTAACTGAATACTTCCTTCGAGCTTGCTGCTGCTAATTTTGATTCGTTCTGTACTCAGGGTGCTTTCCAAGGACTCATATACTTTGACACTTTCTCTTTTTGGGACTTCATGCAAACTCTCTCTTTGTGCGGGATTATAGAACACGAGGTTCCATCCGATGATCACGAGAAACGACAACAGAGTTGCTATAAAAACGTTGTATGTCTGCTGCATTAAGGACTTTGACGAATGATGTTCAAGTAGTGATGATAACACAAAAACACTCGACATCTAGAAACTTTCTCGCTATATAGTAGACTATTCCCGAGAGTGGGCTAGGAAAATAAGCCTGCTTGTATCCACGGCCACTTCCGTGGGACTTCTGTTGGTGTACGTGTTCGCATTGAGGGTTTTGATTTGTGTAGGTATATCGATGATTTCCTTCTTTCCTCTTGATCTTTAAACTGTTCTGTGCTCGGTGTTAGTCCTTAATGTCTGGTTTATTACTTTTGTTGCTTGCTTTATTACTTTTCTTGGCTCTCCTTTTGTCCTGTGTATTCTCAGGGGGTGAGACTGCTATAACAGTGGTGAACCCAGCTAAATTGATTCAGCTTAAGGGTAAGAACGACAGAAGAGTTGCGCTACTACTCGATCTACATAATGATAAGGAACGTGTCATCAGTACGATATTACTGTGTAACAATGTCGTAAACATATTAGCTTCGTCTATATCAGCTTTTCTTGTGATCAATTTTTTTGGAAGCATTGGGATACTGGTTTCCACTTGTGTTATGAGCGTCATAATAGTGATTCTTGGCGAGATATTTCCAAAGACTTACGCAATCAACCATCCTGAAACACTCGGAATGTATCTTGCACCGTTCATGGTCATTCTAGTTAAACTCTTTGGGTCACTTGTCAAGTACGTGAACCTAGTAGTAGGTGTTTTAGTGAAGTGGTTTGCTCCGTCGAGCGACTCAACTAAGGTTTTCTCTCCGTATGATGCTATTCGAGGTCTGATAATGTTGCACAAAAAATCGTATGTGCAGCAGAATACGCAAAAGAACTTAGAGGTCATAAATAACATGCTGGATCTCACTGAACTGCATGTGGATAAAATTATGACTCACCGTAAAGATGTCTACTCTTTAAACATAAACCTTCCAAAAGATGAGCTCATCCAGTTGGTGCTCGGAACGACGTACAGGTGGATACCTTTGTGGGAGGAAAGGGATGACAACTTTGTTAAGGTTCTTAATGCCGTCCAACTCAGAATTGCTTGTGCAAATGATCGGGACATTAACATGGAAGAGTACCTGACTGAACCTTCCTTCATTCCGGAAACAACCCTTGTGAGCGTTCAATTGCATAATTTCAAGGTGAACAAAGCGGATTTTTCAATTGTCATTGATGAATATGGCAACGCAATAGGAATAGTGACCTTCTTTGATATCATTGAAGAGATCATTGGGGAGGCAATTTATACCCACAATTACAAAGACATAAAAGACAGTGGAGATAACGGATACATAATAAACGGAAGGATTCCAATAAGGGATCTTAATAAAAAGATGGGTTTCAATTTTCCAACAGACCACAATCGCACCTTTGCTGGAATGATAATTGATGAGATAGAACGGATTCCGAATGAGGGTGAGGTGTTTGAAATGTTTGGTTGCACGCTTGAAATTCTCAAAACTAGGAATAATAAGCTCGTCTCTGTAAAAGTTAAAAGGATAAAAGAGGATACGGGTGATGAGGGTTTCCAAACAAGTGCGAGGTGAAAGGTTTTTGGTGTCGATGTATCCGTTCCATTGCCTTGGTTATGTGTGAAAATAGGTTTTGTGCGTGCTATAACTTTAACGCTGTTAGTAAAAGGATCTAGCAGAGGGCGCTGTGACTTTGAAGGGCTGGTGAATCGTAAGGGGGTTTATGGATAATCTTTGTGGAGTTCTGGAAGAGATTCTAAACAGGCATACGTATCTTGCGGATAGGTTGCGCTGTCCAGAAACTATACCTTCTCAGGAGTTTTCAAAGCTTTCTAAGGAGTATGCGGAGCTTAAGCCAAAAGTTGAATTAATTACTAGATATAAAAAATTGAAAGAAGAACAGGCTTACCTAGAACTGTTGGTAAAAAATCCACTAGAGGATCAGGAGATACGTGAAATAGGAAAGTCTGATCTGCAAGCAATCCAAGATGTTGTTCCAAAGCTCGAGTTTGAAATAAGGAGGATGTTGCTTCCAAAGGATAAAGACGATGCTTTAAACGTCATGCTGGAAGTAAGGGCTGGCACCGGCGGTGATGAAGCTGCACTTTTTGCAGCGAGTCTCTTCCATATGTATCAGAAATATGCAGAGCGTATGAAGTGGCGCTTTGAGATCATTAGTATTTCCCACAATGAGATAGGTGGATACAAAGAAGCCAATGCTAGTATAAGTGGATCTGAAGTTTTCGCAAAATTAAAATTCGAGTCTGGTGTGCATAGGGTTCAGCGCGTTCCAGAAACCGAAAGTGCCGGACGTATACATACTTCAACAGCCACTGTCGCTGTGCTGCCAGAACCTGAAGATGTAGATGTCAAAATCAACGATAAGGATCTACGTATCGATGTGTATCGGTCTAGTGGTCCTGGAGGACAGTCTGTCAACACAACTGACAGTGCAGTTCGTGTTACGCATATTCCAACTGGTATAGTAGTGATACAACAAGATGAGAAGTCCCAACACAAGAACCGTGCTAAGGCAATGAAGGTGCTCAAAGTAAGATTATATGAAATAGAGCGCAATAAAGTTCAACAAGAGATTTCATCAATGAGAAAGTCGCAGATTGGATCAGGTGAACGCTCTGAAAAAACTAGAACATATAATTTCCCCCAGGGCAGGATAACTGATCACAGGATCAATTTAACTACTTATAGGATTAATGAAACGGTGAAGGAAGGAGAACTGGAGCCAATCATTGAAGCCCTTATTAGGGAAAATGAAGCTCGTATGTTAGCTGGTGTAGAAGCAGGCTTAAGCGGAGATAAGTCTTGAGTGTTCTCAAAATCTGTTTTGTAATGGGTGTTATTCCAGCGAATGTAGTTTTTTGAACAGCTTTCAGGTGGATCTTTGTGATAGTTCGTTATGTACTAGGAAAAATGAGGAAGAAGAATGAGAAATAAGGGTTTCTTTCCTTCAGCAGCATACGTGACGATGAACTTTCTGTTTAATGTTTCTATTGTTATCTGGACTGCTTTGTATGGTTTGCTCGTGCTCCCGGCTCTTTTTTTGCCCCCAGAAGATGTAATAGAGGTGCGTAGGGTTTGGATCAGGGGGATTTTCGTTCTCCTGAGATTTTTTTTCAATATTGAGTTTGAGATAAGGGGCGGCGAAAATATACACCTACACAAACAGTTCATCGTTGCATCCAAACACCATTCTCCCTTAGATGTGATTTTGTTGGCTGACTTATTTAAAAAGCCGGTCTTTGTACTGAAAAGAAGTCTCATCTTCATTCCGATCTTTGGGCTGTATATGATTGCGACAAAAATGATTACGGTTTCCTATTCAGCAAAATCAAACGGTTTGGATGTGCTGAGAAAAATGGTTAGGCAAGCCAAAGTACTTTCTAAAAATAGGACGATAATTCTGTATCCGGAAGGAGGGAGAACTAAAATTGGGGAGGAAGTGGAATACAAAAGGGGTATACTGGCTCTTTATAAACACCTAAATCTTCCTGTGCTGCCAATTGCGTTAAATGTTGGTCAAATTTGGCCAGTTGGCTATTTTAGCAATAAACAAAATGGCAAGGCTGTGGTTCAAATATTGCCACCAATTATGCCAGGTTTAAAGGACGATGAGTTTCTGCAGGTTCTGCGAGATGCAATAGAAAGCAATACAAAACGCCTTTTAAACAGTGAGAATAAACATCTTCTAACACTACAAAAGAATTAAGTGAACAGGTTTCAGACGCATATTTGGTTATTTCTCTTTAGAGTCTTTTGTATTATCATCAATCTTTACCTTTCAGGAGCAAAGTAGTATACACTTAGCCATGAACAAACAGCAGTTTTACATTACCACCAATAAAGCGTCTGAGAGAAGGTTTTACTCAGAGGTTCCAGATTACAACGAGGAAGACTTCACTACAATTCTTGAGGAACGATTTTCGGACTCTCTGATAAAAGAGGGTGACATGGTTGAAGGTGTAGTTAAGTCTATAAGTCCGCACTTTGTTTTAGTAAATCTGGGTCTTAAGTCAGAGGGAAAAATTCCTGTTCAGCAGTTCCATGATTTAGGTACACTAGAGGTGGGTTCTAAGATTGTTGTGTATGTTGAAAAAACAGAGACTGGCAGTGGTAACCTTGTTTTAAGTTATACCAAAGCTCTGAAACAAAAAGTCTGGGACAGGCTTTATGAGATGTATCTCAGTGGGTCTGATGAAGATGTCATGGGAGTTATCCTATACACAATCAAAAGTGGTTGCATTGTTGAAGTTGAGGGGCTGAATGCGTTTTTACCAAATAGTCACCTAGACGTGAGACCAGTCTCTGATCCAGCAACTCTCGTGGGAGTGAAATTGAAGTTCAGGATTCTAAAAATGGATCCCAAAACAGGAAAGATTTTTGTTTCCAGGAAAAAAGCGCTTGGTGCAGTACATGAAGCTGCTCGTTCAGAGTACATTTCAACGATTAAAGAAGGTGACATCATTGATGGTCGTGTCAAGAGTATCGCAAGTTATGGCGTTTTTGTGCAAATACACGAGTCTGACAAAGTCGGCGTTGTTGATGGCCTTCTTTACGTAAACGATATTTCTTGGGCACGTGTTACTCACCCGTCTTCGATCTATTCTGTTGGGCAAGAGGTTCGGGTTAAGGTGATCGCTGTGGATCCAGAAAAGGGGCGTATATCGCTTGGCGTGAAGCAGCTTACGGAGAATCCGTGGAAGGATATTTCTAAGAAATATACTCCAGGGAACGTGTATCCTGGGGTTGTTACTTCTGTTGAGGATTATGGTATTTTCGTTAGGTTGGAAGAGGGTGTAGAAGGGTTGGTGCATAGCGGTGAAATATCTTGGACCAGGGAAAAGCCATTGTTCTTACCTAACAGCAAGGTGAACGTTATGCTTCTATCAGTTGATGAAGAGGGTCATAAAATTGCCCTTAGTGTGAAGCAATGTAGTGAGAACCCATGGAAGAAGTTCCTGGATGCGTATGGGCTCGGTGTTGTAGTGAAATGTAAGGTTGTCGAGATAACTGACTCTGGAATAGTGCTGACACTTCTTGATTCCGGATACTCTTATGTCAGAGGATATGTAAGGCTTGCGAACATTAGTTGGTCACAAAATCCTAGGAAGGAATTGAAGCGTTTTACTATCGGCGACGAAGTTGACGCGAAGCTAGTACATGTCAATCCCGAGCGTGGTCGCGTGATGTTTAACATCAAGTATGTTGAATATGATCCTTTTGAGGAATTCATCTCTAAGGTGAATGAAGGGGATATAATTAACGCAAAAGTAATACGAGTGGAGGATGATGGTATTTATATCGAAGTTAGAGAAGGTTTGGAGTTCTTCACAGCACAGTCTGATGTAAGTCGTCTTACTGTGGGGCAGTATCTTTCCTTTGTTGTGTGTAGTAAAGATCGTTATTCGGTTAAGCTTGAGATTATCACAGACGAGAAAGCTGCTGGAGCTCCTGCTGGAAAAGAAAGCTGAGGGGTGGTTGTTGGTGCATGAATTTTTTGGGTGATGCGTTTATCGAAAATTCTAGCCTGAGGAAGAGGTTGACTTTTTGGAAAGTGGTTACATTTATTGTGATTGGTGTCCTCTTGGTTGTTTCGGGTTCTTCTTTTCGTGGTGGCTTGTTCGACAGTTTTTCCGCTCCGTACATAGGTAGGGTGGTTTTTTCCGGGATTATAGATCAGGATCTTGTAAGAAATAGCCAGTTCGCTTCTTTTGCGGACAATCCTAAAATAAAGGCAGTAATCCTTCATGTAGACAGCGGAGGTGGGGGAGCTGCTGCTTCTGAAGCACTTTACAACGCTGTTAGGAGTGTGTCACTAGTCAAGCCGGTTGTGGTTGTAGCCAATGGAATGATGGCTTCTGGTGCATACATGGTAGCAATGGCTGCTGAACACATAGTTGCATACAATTCCAGCATTGTCGGTTCGATCGGTATGATACTACAAGCCCCGAATTTTCATGAGATCGGAAAGAAAGTTGGGATAAAAATGGACGTTGTTCGTTCTGGTAGGTTGAAAGCCTTCCCATCTATCTTAGAAGAATTTACCAAAGAGGCGCGTTCATCTATGGAGCATTCTATTAGTGTCGCTAACGAGCACTTTTTATCTATGGTACAGGAGCGCAGAAAGATTACAGATGCCCGTGTGATGTCCGAGATTGCGACAGGTAAGATTTTCACCGGCAAGGAAGCGCTTGAGTTTGCGCTCGTTGACGAGATAGGTGATGAGACGAATGCGGTAAGGTGGCTTAAGGAAATGGGAATTACGGGGAAAATACGTGATCTTGGGTTTGTTTCAGGTAGGGGTTTTCGTGTAGATAAGATTTCTCCATCTTCTTATCTTTCAGTTTTAAACGAGTTTTTCCGTTACTTATATTCTCCCGGGCTTCTTGCTGTTTTTCCAGGTACCTCCACTTAGATTGGGTTTTCCTTGCTTTCTACTTCCTGTTTTTCTGTTGAAATATTGTATTTTGTTGTTGCTACATTTCATTTGAGTCATGCCTAGGGGTATTTTGTGGTTCCATTTAAAAAAATCGGGTTTTCTGCTTTTTTTATCTTTTTTCATGGTTTTTGTATCTGGGTGTGCCTCCCTTGCTTTAGGAAAGGTTATTGGGCATTCCGTCCAGCTTTTTGCAGGAGAACAGGTACGTCATACTCTATCTCTTGGAGTTGTTCTGTTTGCAGTGTTTCTCTCTTTAACGGTTGCGCTTCGTAGTATTTTTTCCGGGTTGCTTGGAATGAAAGTGGTACAGGGTATGCTACTTGACTTATATGAAGCACTTTTAAGGGCCAAGATTGAAACCATTAAATGCAATTCTGCCCAGATTCCAATCATTCTCAGTTCTGATATGACATTTTTGCAGAATTTTTTTGGTTCTGCAGCGCCGGTTTTACTAAGGAATCTAATTACTTTTCTTGGGTCGCTTATTGCACTTTTTTATACAGAAAGGCAGCTTTTCATCTATCTCATTCTTGCCATTCCTGTTCTTCTAGTGCCGCTCTTATTGGTTGGTGCAAGAGCAAGGAAATTATCTTCTCTTTTCGCAGGCAAAACTGATAATTTTCATGCTGAGCTTAGAGAAAATATCGGTAATATTCAAATGATAAAGTCCTTTTTGAAAGAAACATTCTTTCTGGAAAGATTGCAGGATTTATCTAAGGGGTGTTCAAGTAGCTTTGTTCAGTATGTGATCATACGTTCTGTACTTATAGGTATCGTTGTGGCAACTGCCTTTTTAGGAACCGTATTTTTTATGGATTTTGGTTTAAGGTCTGTCTATGCAGGTGAAATAAACATTGCTACTCTCGCTGAGTTTGTTTTTTATGCATTATTTGGATCCAGTTCTATAGGGAGGGTCATGGAGCTTTATCCGGATCTGCGGCAGTTTTTGAATATACGCACCAGGGTTGAAAATTTATATAGCACGATTCTTGCCTCTAGTGAGGAAGAAGTTGGGAAGAAATTGAAGCGTTTTGAAAAGCTCGAATTTAAAGATGTCGGCTTTTCATACACTGTTGATGGCTCAGATGCTGTTTTTAAAGGACTTAATTTCACTGTAAATCGCGGGGAAAAAGTAGCCTTTGTAGGTGCTTCTGGAAAGGGAAAAAGCACAATTTTTTCTCTTATTTTGAGGTTTTATACCACTTTTAGTGGCAGCATACGGATCAATGACATTCCGGTTTCTGAATTGTCTCTTGCTTCGATCCGATCACTTTTTGCATGGGTTCCACAAGAGTTAAGCATAGTTTCTGGTAGTCTTATGGAAAATATTTGTATGCAAGCTTCGATAGAGCAGAAAGAGGAATCTCGCTATAAAAGTGTATGTATGGCCGCGAATATCCACCAATTACCTAAAGATACGCATATTACGGATCTTTCTAGGGGGCAAAGGCAGCGTATTAATATTGCTAGAGCGCTGTTTGCTGATAGGCAGGTAATTTTACTTGACGAAGCAACATCTTCTTTAGATACACAAAATGAAAAGGCGATAGAAGCTGTTATTTCTAATACGTCGCGTGATAAGACGGTTGTTATTATCGCGCATAGATTCTCCAGTATTAAGTGTGCGGATAAGATAATCGTTATAGAAAACGGAAAAGCAACCGCGGTGGGAACACATGATGAGCTGCTTGCTAGCAGCCCATTTTATAAGCAGATGGCAGAAGAGTAGGCTCACCTCAGGGTAAAAGGAAGGCCTTGCCTTGAGGGGTTCTTCTTATAGATACGACCCACGGCGTGAGCTATTGGCACGCGATGCAATCATCCGGTTCACCAACAGGAGAAGGAGTATCACTTTTATGTTTGTATTCCTGTGATATTTTATATGTACGCTGTATGGATTTTGACCGGCAATAGTACAGGCTTTTTAGGCCTTTTTTCCATCCGAGAAAGTGTAGATTACTCAGTTCTTTTTTGTGTATATTAGAGTGTAGAAAGAGATTTACCGACTGGGATTGGCATATGTAGGGTGTACGATCGGCGGCGAGTTCGATAATCCACCGTTGATCCATTTCATATGCTGTTCGAAAAACCATCTTTTCATTCTCATCGAGGAAGTCTAAGTGCTGTACAGAGCCCTCATTAGAAATAATGGAAGACCATACACAATCCGTATTCTTCCCCTTGCGTTCTAGAAGGGCAGCAAGATGCTTATTTTTGACAATAAAAGATCCACTTAAAGTTTTTTGTGTGAAAACATTTGCTGCGTATGGTTCAATACCTGGTGAAGTATTGCCCGCAATGATCGAGATGGATGCGGTCGGCGCAATAGCCATCTTATGGACAAACCGCTCCATCATATCGCAATCCACTGCATCTTTACAGGGACCCCTCTCTAGCGCCATTTCTTTCGAAATCTTATCTGCTTCGTGTTTGATTTTTTTAAAAATTTTCAAGTTAACACTTTTTGCAATTGCCGATTCAAACGGAATACTCCTACTTTGTAGGAAGGAGTGAAATCCCATCACACCCAAGCCTATACTTCTTTCCCGCATGGCAGAATATCTTGCCCTGTGCATACAATCAGGCGCTTTTCTAATAAAGTCCTCCAGCACGTTGTCCAAGAAATGCATCACGTCCCGTATGAATTGCTCATCATGCTCCCATTCATCAAATTTTTCTAAATTTAGGGAAGAAAGACAACAAATAGCAGTCCTATGATTATCGAGGTGATCTTTACCCGTTGTAAGTGTTATCTCGCTGCACAGATTTGACATTTTGACTTCGAGACCAAGGGTTTTATATACATCAGGCCTTAATTTCTGGACCGTGTCAATAAACAAAATATATGGCTCGCCAGTTTCGAGACGGGCTGTTAGTATTCTTATCCATATGCCTCTTGCTCCGACTGTTGCTATCACGGAACCATCCTTTGGACTGATAAGATCCCACTCTTTATCCTCGAGGACAGCTTTCATAAAGTCGTCATTTATAACGACTGCGTGATGTAAATTAAGTGCTTTTCTATTCGGATCACCACCTGTTGGTTTTCTAAGGTCTATAAATTCAACGATTTCCGGATGGTTTACTGGTAAGTAAACGGCTGAACTTCCACGCCTAAGTGAGCCCTGCGATATTGCAAGAGTTAATGCATTTTGTACAACAATAAATGGAATAATTCCCGAAGTCTTACCACTACATTTTACTTTCTCTCCTATTGAGCGTAAGTTACCCCAATAACTTCCGACCCCACCACCATGTGACGCGAGCCATACATTTTCATTCCAGAGTCCGACAATTCCCTCCAATGAGTCTTCTGTTTCATTGAGGAAGCATGAAACCGGGAGTCCACGACTTGTACCACCATTGCTGAGAATAGGTGTAGCAGGCATGAACCATAAGTTGCTCATATAGTCGTACAGTCTACATGCATGTTCCGGGTCATCGGAGTAATATTGAGCTACTCTTGCAAAAAGGCCCTGATAATCTTCGCCATTCTGTAAATACCTATCTTTGAGAACTGCCTTTCCGAAATCTGTAAGAAAAGAGTCCCTTGCATGCAGTGTACGGATTTTTTTCTCATCGTGGTCATGATGCTTCCAATGAGAAATGGCGGAAGGATCTAACATTTTAACTTCTTTGTTCATATGAGGTGATATCATTTCCCTAGACCAGTGCCGTGACGACGTACATGGCCATAAAGCCTATATATAGTGGAAAGATCAACAGATGCTACCATATTTATAATGGAAATCAATATCGGGTAAGCGTAAAAAATTAGTAGCGCGAGGATGTTTTTGTTATGTGAAGCGGTATAAATAATAAAATTGTTTATTTTATTTTTCGACAAAGATTAGCAACTTGAGCTTAAATAAGCAGTCTTTTGACGGGGAAATTGATTAATATGCTACGATAAAAGTTATCATTGAAGAAGAATAGTTATTACTGTTGACAACCTAATTGCTTATGACAGATAATGAAAGCCGTGCATTCTGTCGCGGAATGGAGCAGTTTGGTAGCTCGTCAGGCTCATAACCTGAAGGTCGCTGGTTCAAATCCAGCTTCCGCAACTTGTTTTTCTAGTAATTTTTTATTAGCTGTTTCTCTCTCCACCTTTTTTGGTGGCGGGATTGTTTCTGTTTTTGGCGTGGGTCTATGTATGATCAGCAAAATGTTTTCGCAAAGATATTGCGCCGTGAATTACCCTCTAGAGTCGTTTACGAAGATGATGAGGTTCTAGCCTTTTACGATGCGTTTCCTAGGGCTCCCGTGCATGTCCTTGTAATACCGAAAGGGCAGTTTGTTTCTTTTAGTGATTTTATAAGCACAGCGCCGGTTGAAGTTGCTTCTTTTTTTTCGAGGGTTGCTCATGTTATTGACCTTTTGGGTGTGAAAGAAGCCGGGTACAGACTTGTTACAAATCATGGCGAAGATGGCGGTCAAATAGTAAAACACTTTCATGTACATATTTTGGCTGGTAAGAAAATGTCTGATGTAGCTTAGCTACTCATGGTGTAGTCGCTCGAATTTTCTCGGTCTACATCTTTCATCTGGGTATTGCGTTAGGCGAATTTGTTAAGGAGATAAAGAGTCGGGTTTTGTTGGTGTTGTCCCAGTTTATTCCCAACAGTGTAATTTGTAATAGTTGGAATGATTTGAAAGCTCCAAGATCTGGTTTGCCGGGTGGTAAGCAAGTCTGGTTGCCGTATTTGCAAGGCTCATGTACAATCTCTTGACTTTCTTTTATTCTTATTACGCCTTTGAATATTCATAGGATGCTCAAAGTTGCTACCTGGAATGTCAATTCCATAAGGCAACGTGCCGAAGCTGTCTCAGCCCTTCTTGTTTCAGAGGATCTCGACGTGCTTCTTTTACAGGAGCTTAAGTGTCAGGAAAGTGATTTTCCGTTACACGTTTTTCACGATCTTTCCTATAACGTTATTTTAAAGTGTCAAAAGGGATATAACGGGGTTGCGATAGCGTCTAGATTGCCAATTACAAAGATCTCTGATGAGATTTATATGGATGGTGAAGCGCGATATGTAGAAGGAGTAATAAGTTTTTTTGATAAGTGTATAAGGTTAATAAGTGTATATGTACCGAATGCACAAGCAGCAGGCTCACCGCGCTTCGAATATAAAATGCAATTCCATGATGCACTTGCTAGAAGGATCCATTGTTACCTTCTAAATAATAATGACATTATTCTTTTAGGTGGTGACATGAATGCTGCACCAGAAGATATAGATGTGTATGATCATGTGAAGCTCGATGGATGTACTGGCTTCCATATTGAGGAGCGTAGTAAACTTAGGGAATTACTCAACCTTGGACTGTTTGATACATTTAGAATGAAATACCCAACTAAGCAGGAGTTTAGTTGGTGGGACTACAGAGGTGGTGGACTGCAGAGAAATGAAGGGATGAGGATAGACCACATTCTTGCTTCTGCTGAAGGTATGGATCATCTTTTAGATTGCTATATATTGAAAGAACTGCGTCACATAGCAAGGCCTTCTGATCATGTGCCAGTAGTGTGCGTTCTTAATGGATTCTGAGAAACGTGGCCAGAGTTACTTTTAGCATTGTCTGAGTGGATAATTGCTTGTTTTTCTCGCAGATTGAATAAATTAGGTTTCTCCACACTTTTTTATGGAGTTCTTAGGTTTGTTCTTATACGGAGCAAGCAGGCTGAACTTTTCTGTTATCAATGAGTGATTTTTGCTGTGTGAGTGGAAGCTCTCCATCTTTTAGGCATTTGCTAATACAGGATCGACCTCGCTACAGCAATGACCACTATTTTCTTGGGATTGTATTTTAAAAGTGCATCTGCACAACGTGAAACTGTAGTACCCGTAGTTATAACGTCATCAAGTAAGATGATAGATGCGTCCTTGATTCCAGCTTGGTTTCGTACTGTGAACGCATCCTGTAGACTTGTTTTTCGTTGATGTGTAGAAAGATTAAGTTGTGGTGGTGTGTTTTTTATTTTGTGGAGGACATCCAATCGTACTTTTACGTGTATCAACTTTGTCAGTTGCATAGCGATCAATGCTGATTGATTGTACTGTCTTTGAAACAATCTAATACGGTGTATCGGTACCGGTATGATAAAATCACACTTTTCGAGATCTTCTTTAAAATGCCGTAGGATCATTTTTGCCAAAGATTTTGTTATGAATGTTCCATCATGAAATTTGATTTTTTGCATGAACGCTGAAACATAAGCATTATAGACAAATACAGCTTTTGCTTCGTCAAACTTAGGTTTCGATGCAGCACATGTGATGCATAAATTGGAGGTCTTCATCTTCTTACCACAACAGTAACAGTGTAAGTGATCCTTCAAGAGATGAACTTCATTTCTACAAGGCTTGCACATACCATATTCTACTAGTTCTTCTTTACTGGAGCAGATTATGCAGCAATCCGGGAAGAGGAACGTAAGAAAGCTTTTAAAAGTGCATTTGATTAGTCTCACGGTTTTGCTAAAGCTATTTCGCTTGAAGATAAATCGTTGATTTTTGTATAGGTCGCTCAAGAGAACTAAAAACCGTTTTTCATAGTTCATGACAGTGATGCAAGCCTTTTAAAGTCCTCCTTTAGTATTCGAGGAATTAGTGTAAAGGAAGAGCTTATTTCGGCTGATTGCATTGAAAATGGTTTTACACATAAGTCACTTAGCTTGTATCTTTATTCGTGAAATACTGACGCTTCCAACTCTAATGCGGAGAGATGCATAAAATTCATCATATGTAGAAATCACGAATTCTCATGAGTCACTTCATGTACATTCTTTCCTAGGAGTGCAAGCGGTGCCGCGATAAAAATCGAGGAGTAAGTACCTATAGCTATACCTGCTAGTATTATCAAGGAAAAAACTCGTATATCTCCGCTTGAGAGAAATGCCACTGGTGCTATTGCAAGCATTGTCGTTACAGAGGTAAGAACTGTCCTGGATAGAGTCGTGTTGACGCTTACATTAATGCGCTTGGCTATGTTTTTTATGCCAATGTTCTCACGCAACTTATCGAAAATAACTACAGAGTCATTTATAGAATACCCAACTATTGCAAGCACTGCAGCCACCGAAGAAGTGTTGAACTCCAATTCATAAGCAGAATAGAGGCACACAAGCAAAATAATATCGTGCAATGTCGTCAGGACACCTGATAGCGCAAAGGCAGGAGTAAACCTAAAAAATAAATACACAAACATTGCAAGCACTGAAAATATAATTGCTAGACCACTCCTGTATATAAGAGACTTGCTTATTTGTGGGCCCACGCAATCTATTTTGTCGTAGCGAAAATTATACGGTTTGAGGAAGGATTTCATTTTTGTCAGGCCATCCTGAAAATCTTGTGATCGCACCTTTATCATGATGTGCTTTTGATCTTCCAAGTAATGTATAGATGCAGTCGGTAAACTCTGATTTTTCGAGAAATCGTCTCTGAGTTGTGTTATATCGATGCTTTTCTCGGAGTATACCTCGAGTACCATTCCACCTGTGAAATCAATACCAAAACTCAAACCCTTTGTTTCAAGAAATACAAACGCCACCACCAGCAGAGTCGAACTTATGAGGAAGGCAGCTTTCTTATACTTGGCAAAGTCAAAACTGCATCCATCTAAGAGGCTGCTTATGATGAATCTCACCTACGGTACCCGAAAACAGAAATACTATTACCGATGTGTGCAAATTGCAAATTCACGCTCCGTTAGGTGCGCATAATCGTAATCTTGCATTATCTAATCACCTTAGTGCTTTACTTATTTGGGCCAACTCTAACAATGTAATAAAACCTCCGGCTTAATAGTGCGGTTCTTTTTCACATTTTGATTGAAAGGGTGCATCTTTTATACAAGTCTCATCTTCTTTCGAGTACATTTTCACGTTTGTACGGAAGTACATATCTGGATTTGGTGTGCAAAAACGGATACACAGCTCTTAGCACGTTTTTAACACAACATACTGTATGTGCATATCTTAGCTTTTGGATTGGTCAGACATGTTTGTTTTGTCTGTGAAGCGAAGTTGTTTAGCTTTTGGTAGAATGGGGTTTTTTCTAGAACGTAGCGGAATTCTTGTAGTGGAAGATACATTCTACTTCGGTATACAGAACGCTTTCTTTATTCCAAGGAAATGTCTTGTGTGCTATAAGTTTGTGTGATCTATGTGCATCGTGTTATGGAAGAGGAAAGGGACGATCTTGGTATACAAGCGTTGCGGTATCACTCTAAGGGTAGACCTGGTAAATTGGGGGTTCATGCCACAAAGCCTCTTCTTACGCAGGAAGATTTATCACTTGCCTACTCGCCTGGTGTAGCACATCCATGTTTGGAGATAAAGAAAAACCCTCTAGATGCATATAAGTATACCTCTAAGGGTAATTTAGTTGCAGTTATTTCAAATGGGACTGCTGTTCTCGGTTTAGGAAACCTTGGAGCAATGGCTTCTAAACCTGTGATGGAAGGAAAGGCTGTGCTATTCAAAAAGTTTGCTGATATAGACTCAATTGACATTGAGGTCGACACTCAGAGTATAGAGGAATTTATCCTCACAGTGAAGAACATAGCTTCTACTTTTGGTGGTATCAATCTTGAAGATATTAAGTCACCAGAGTGTTTTGAAATAGAGGAACGTCTAGCAGCAATGCTGGATATTCCAGTCTTTCACGATGATCAGCACGGCACCGCAATTATCGTATGTGCGGGTCTTATAAATGCTGCTGACGTTACTAAGAGAGAGGTAGAGGAACTTAAGGTAATCGTGAACGGTTGTGGTGCAGCAGGCATAGCATGCATCGAGTTAATGAAGGAGATCGGAATCAGTGATATAGTGGTCTGTGATCAAAGTGGTGTTATTAAAAAAGATAGAGATTTTCATGACGGTGACCGAAAAGCTCTTTATGCCGTTGATGTAAGTGCAAACACGCTTGAGGAGGCACTGGTCGGCGCTGATGTCTTCATTGGTTTATCTGCTGCAGACGTCCTAAAGCCGGAGTGGTTAACTGGAATGAATAAGGATCCGATAATTTTTGCTTTGGCTAATCCGGATCCTGAGATAAAGCCAGAGTTAGCAAAGAAGGCACGTCCGGATGCAATAATAGCAACTGGCAGATCGGATTATGATAATCAAATTAATAACGTTATGTGCTTTCCATACCTGTTTAGGGGAGCACTTGATGTTGGTGCGAGTAAATTCAATAGTGAAATGAAGCTTGCTGCTGTGCATGCAATTGCTGCAATAGCAAAAAAGCCAATCTCGATGGAAGTAATGGATGCCTATGGGGATTCTCATATGCAATATAGTAAGGAGTATATACTCCCAAAGCCTTTTGACAAGCGTCTTATTGCCGAAATCGCTCCAGCAGTTGCGCGTGCAGCAGTTGAGACAGGTGTTGCAAAGAAGCCAATTTATGATTTTGATGCGTACAAGGATGATTTAGTCAGACGGTTGGCTTCGGGTTCAACGACCCTATTCGGGATGGTGAGCAGTGTGCTCAGGGATAATGGGAAACGCATCATTTTTGCAGAAGGTGAGGAGCTTAAGAGTATTCGAGCTGCGCTTCAGTGGCGTGACATGGGGTACGGTACTCCCATTCTTGTTGGGAGAAACAGTGTTATAGAGGCAAAAATGGATGAAATGAATCTTCGTAATCGTGAAGGTTTTGAAGTAACAAATACGGCTGTTTCACAGAGAAGTGGCGAGTACATAGAGTACATGTACGGTACCTTGAAAAGAAAAGGATTTCCTTATGAAAGATGTGTCAGGGATGTTGAAACGAATAATGACGTGTTTGCAGCTTGCATGCTTGCACTGAACGATGGAGATGCGGTGATCACTGGCCTAACATGGAGTAACGCAGAGGATCGTCTTAAGAGTATTGTGCCAATCGTCGGTACTGCAGGTGTTGTTTTTGAAATGTCGATTATTGTTGCTGATACAGGCACTTTTTTTTATTTGCAATACTGGCATTAACGATACGCTAGATGCAGGCGATATTGCTGAAGTAGCAATAAAAGCTGCTGAAGTAGTCAAAAGTATGGGATGCGTTCCAAGAGTTGCTGTGATAGCAAATTCGAATTTTGGGAGTGTAAATAGTCCTAGTGCACTGATGGCACGTGAAGCAATTGAGATATTAGATGATTTTGGTGTTTCGTTTGAATACGAGGGCGAGATGGATCTTGATATTGCTTTAAACGAAAAATCTAAAAGGCTTTATCCTTTTTCTAGGCTTACGGATCGTGCGAATGTGCTTATTATTCAAAACGTAGAAATTGTCGATGCAGTGCGTAAGTTCTCCAGTGAGGTTATGGGAACAACTGTTATTGGACCTCTGTTGTTTGGATTAAAGAGATCCGTGCAGATAGTGCGGCCGTCGTACGGTGCTACGGATATCCTAAATCTTGCTCTAATTGCTGCAAAGACAGGCTCTCTATAAGTCAATTTTCATTCGCGGGCTTATATGGACTGACTTCGTGTGTTACGTCCTCATCGCTTTTTGTTATTTTTCAGGCTTTTTCTGCCATGAATTCGATCTCACTCTTCGCAACACAATTCTTATCTGCGTCCTTCTTTGGATAATACTCATCTAGATAAAGTGTCCCACTTCTCTGAAAAGCCTTAACTGAGCTGCTGTCATGTTCTCTGCCATGAGTATTGCATACAATCTATAGCCACTTCTTATTAGATGCTTCTCCCTGATTTGGTGAGCAAAAGCCCCTAAAAAGAAAGAGGGAATTCCTGACAGAACAGAAGATGCTGCTGGCGCAAGTACTATTGAAATCTTGTACACCAATACCTGGAGTAACACAAAGATTATTAGGAAACGCCACATCCCATGAAAAGCAAGCCAAAGATGTGAGAAGAAAAATGCCCAAAACGAAAACGATGAGCTCAGGCAAACAAACCTTACCTTTTCATGAAGTAAGCCTTCGGAATCTATGTTATGGTAAACGTAAAATGCCTTCATTCCTTGTCTCCAGTATCAAGATCGGATTCCAATTTTTCCAATGTTTCCTTGTCTACTGTATCATCCTCAACATCTAATGAAGATTTAGAAACAACCTTTTTATCATCAGCAGTCTTTTTGAGGAATGGCTTCCCTTCAAGTAGATCAGACAATTCCTGTCCTGTAAGGGTCTCATACTCAAGCAATGCCTTTGCTATCCGATGGAGTGATTCTATATTCTCATTGAGGATTTTAGTGGCTTCTTTAAGGGCATCCGTAATAAGTTGCTTCACCTCACTATCAATGAGATTAGACATCTCAATTGAAAGGATATGGTTATTTGGATCATTTTGTTCACCGTAAAGGAGTGGACCGACTTTTTCACTCATTCCCCACTTTGTAACCATTGATCTTGCGAGATGAGTTGCTTGTTTGATATCTGAGGCAGCACCACTGGTGGTTTTATCATCTCCAAAAATTACCTGTTCGGCAGCTCTTCCACCCATTGCAACAATTAAATCGGCGTGCATCTTCGCTCTGGTGAAGGAAACACGGTCATGTTCGGGAAGTCGCATCACGAGTCCCAGAGCTCGTCCACGTGGGATAATAGTTGCTTTATGTATTGGATCAGATGCTTCAAGTTTTAAGCTAGTAACAGCATGTCCTGCTTCGTGATATGCAGTCAGTAACTTTTCTTCTTCTCTCATGACAAGAGATTTTCTTTCCATTCCCATGAGTATTTTATCTCTTGCGTATTCAAAATCCTCATTAGTTACTACTTTCTTGTTCCTGCGAGCCGCGATAAGCGCTGATTCATTGACTAGGTTTGCAAGATCTGCGCCAGAGAAGCCAGGTGTACCTCGCGCTATAATTGAAACCTCTACGTTTGGTGCAGTAGGAATCTTTTTTAAGTGAACTTCTAATATTTTTTGTCTTCCTGCTATATCAGGAATAGAGATTGTTATTTGTCTATCGAATCTACCTGGGCGCAATAGAGCAGGGTCAAGCACATCTGGTCTGTTTGTAGCAGCGATAATGATGACACCCTCATTTGCTTCAAAACCATCCATCTCGACTAAGAGTTGATTCAGGGTTTGCTCACGTTCATCATTACCGCCACCGAACCCAACTCCACGGTGGCGTCCAACTGCATCAATCTCGTCTATGAATATTAAGCATGGGGCATTCTTTTTGCCCTGTTCAAACATATCTCTGACCCTACTTGCGCCAACACCGACAAACATCTCAACGAAATCTGAACCAGAGATGCTGAAGAATGGAACCTTTGCTTCTCCAGCAATTGCCTTAGCCAGCAATGTTTTGCCGGTACCTGGCGGCCCTATCAGTAAACATCCCTTAGGGATTTTTCCGCCTAATTTTTGAAACTTCTTTGGTTCCCTTAAAAACTCAACAATCTCGGCGAGTTCTTCTTTTGCTTCGTCTATCCCTGCAACATCATGGAAAGTTACTTTATTGCTTCTGTCACTCAGAAGTCTTGCCTTTGATTTTCCAAAGGTCATGGTCTTGTTGCCCCCGGCTTGCATCTGCTTCATAAAAAAGATCCACACACCGATTAAAAGGAGCATTGGAAACCAAGATATAAGAATGTTGAAGAGTAAACCCAGGAAGCTGTCTCCAGAAGCTACCTGAAAGTCAACATTATTTTTTCTTAGGAGGGGAATCAGTTCCGTGTACTGAGTAGCTTTCGTGTAAAAACGCGTTCCGCTTTTTAATACGCCCGATATGTCATATCCTTCTATGACTATTTTCTGGACTTCCCCCTTCTCTACGAGGTCCAAAAATTCTGAAAACTGAATTTTCTCGTTTCTGATTCCAAAACCAAAGTTCAATGCAACCTGTCCAAACAGAAGAGTTACAAGGATTATTATCCCCATCCAGAGAGAAAGGTTTTCTAAAAGTTTCTTCATTGAGCTTTCGGCTTAAAAAGGAAGATGTAACCCTGATTATAAAATTTTTCTTTTATTTATCAATTGTGGCGACGTCTGACTTTTCCTTGCAATCTCTGCAGTTGTGCACACAAAATAACTTTATTAATTTGTCTAGGAGTGGATTTTGGTGTTATGGCAATTTTTCCATGCAAGGAAGGACGCTTTTAAGATCAGCGTACCTAATGCAGTGATATTTGACATAAAAGAGCTTTCATAAATGAGGCAATATCATGCTATCTTTAATAGCTCTATAGTCTTTTCCTTTGTATGAAATTCACTTTTGGGTGGTTATTAGAACATCTAGATACGACGCTTTCTTTAGAGCAAATTGTGGAAGCACTGATATCTTTGGGTTTTGAGGTGGAAAATTGTCATTCGATAGGGAGAGGTTTTGTCGTAGCACAGGTTACTGAGTGTCGTAAGCATCCAGGAGCAGATAGATTGACTCTCTGCAAGGTTTTTGATGGTACGCAAGAACTACAGATTGTCTGCGGTGCACCAAATGTGAGGGGTGGTCTGAAAGTTGTACTTGCGCAGGTCGGTGCGGTTCTACCGTCCAATATGATGAAAATTAAGAAGAGTAAAATCAGAGGATGCGAGAGTCTAGGAATGCTCTGCTCTATAGAGGAGTTAGGACTTCCTGGAGGGGATAATGGAGGTATTATTGAGCTCTCTGATGATTATAGAGTTGGGGATACTTTCACAGTTGACCCACTTATTGAAATTGCTGTTACACCTAACAGGGGCGATGTGTTAAGTGTGCATGGCGTAGCAAGGGAATTAGCTGCAGGAGGATACGGTGTTCTCATTGACACATGTAAAGCATCCTTTGATGGTTTGTACGCAGAGTGTAACTATAAAAACAGGTGTCGTGATTCTGGTGAAGCAATCAACATTACAGCCAATCATGATGGTAATGTTTTTCATTCTCATATTACTGGTTCTCAAGGCAGTGCAGTGATTGATGAATTAGCTGGTAATCTCCTTAAGAAGGATACGAGTGTAGAAGGTGATGCCAATATTCTATTCAATATTTGTGACACCACTGCTTGCCGAAAATTTTCTGGATTAGTGATCAGAAACGTGAAAAATTGCATCTCTCCAGACTGGCTTAGGAGTAAGTTGGAAAGAGTAGGTGTAAAATCAATTTCTGCTCTCGTGGATATAGCAAATTATGTGATGTTCTCGTATGGGTCACCATTGCACATTTATGACCTAGATAAAATTGCTGGTGAGACTCTACAAGTATCCGTATCAAATGAGGAATCCTACTTGGCTGCCTTGAATGATAAGGAATATCGAGTCCCACCTGGGTCCATAATAATTAGGGACCGAGATATGCAATTGCAGGCAGTTGCTGGAATCATAGGAAGTAAATTAAGCGCTTGTACATTGTCGACACGAAATATTTTTGTCGAAGCAGCTGTGTTTGATCCAGTGATGGTAGCTTCTACAAAAAGGGCTATGAAAATTAATACAGAATCTGCTTATCGGTTTGAACGTGGCGTGGATCCAGATTTTACAGAGAAAGCACTAGGGCTTGCCGCTCAGCTGATATCTGATGTTTGTGCTGGGAAAAAAGAGAAAATAGAAAGCTTTTTCACTAAAAATGAGAGAAAATTCATAGATTTTTCTTTATCGTTTTTTACCGAACTCACCGGTATAGAGATCGATTCGGGTAGGGCAATTCAGATTCTTAAAGGACTGGGATTTGAAGTCCATGAGATACGTACGCCTCATGACTGTACGTATAGCGGGTCATATTCTGATAACACTAATATCGGGAATAGAAAAAATTTAGCTACCGAAGATTCCATAGGTGATACTCATGTTTCAACTGCTGAGTTTGGGGTTGGTTCAAAAAAGGATTTACAGATTTTCAGAGTTGTTCCTCCTAGTTGGCGCAATGATGTTACGACTCAGGCATGTATAGTTGAAGAGCTTCTTAGAGTATATGGTTATGCTCAACTTCGTAGTACTCCTCTGAAAAGTAAGATACCAGTAATTTTCGAGACTTCCAAGGAAGACAGGATCAGAGAATTATTACTGAATAGGGGTTTTTCTGAGGTAGTAACATGGCCCTTCATGTCAGAGAAGAAGTGTTCTGCTAATCGAAATGTCTTGCATATAAAAAATCCATTAGGTGCTGAGTTTAATGTTATGCGACCTAGTATCGTTCCTAATTTGCTTGAAGTTGCGCAAAGGAATATCAAAAACGGGCTTCACATCATCAAGATTTTTGAAATAGGTAAAATTTATTCAACTATTTGTGAGGAAAAGATGCTTGCAGGGCTAATGTGTGGTGACTCATTTCCTAGAAATATGCATGAAAAAGCTCATAAGATGGATTTTTTTGACGCAAAAGCTGATGTAGAAGCACTTCTAACCTCTTTAGATTTAGGGGGGAGATACTCTTTCGAAAAATGCGATGGGCCGTCCATATATCACCCTGGGAAAGTGGCCAATGTAAAAGTTGAAGGTAGGGAAGTTGGTTTCATAGGGGAATTGCATCCAAGGATTGCCTCAAATAGGCAAATTATCGTATTTGAGTTATTTCTAGCCAAACTTGCCTGCAGCCTTAAATTGAAGGAAAACACTTTTGGCAAATTTCCTATTGTCGAAAGGGATTTTTCCTTCGTATTTGATCTGGACAAAGTGCCACTTTGGGGTGATATTGAGAGGGGTTTGTACTTGATCAGTGATTTCATCAAAAATGTGACTCTCTTTGATAAGTATGAAGGTGATTTTAAGGGAAAACGAATGCTGTCATTAGCCTTTCTCGTGAGTATGGAAAACCAAATACAGGGTTTGTCGCAGGAAGAGATAAAAAGTCTCAGTGATCAAATTATATGTTTTATAGAGGAAAAGTTTTCGGGAACCTTGCGTTTGAGTTGTTGAGTATCTCAAATAGCCTAAGTGTAAAGTTAATCCGAATATGATAACGGGGATTCTGAGGTAAATTTTACTAGAATATGGAAATAAGATTGCAGTCATTGCACGACGGAGCGCGTTTTACCATTCTTGATTTAGGTAGTGATAGACTCAAATGTGCAACTTTTAAGTTCACAAATGCTGGGGAGCTCGATCTGATTGGTGCTGCTGAGGTACCTACGGTTGGTATAAGGGGAGGTGCCGTAGTCAACATAGAAAAGGCGAAGCGCTCCATAATGGACGTTTTGGAGGCAGCTGAGAGAGTTTCAGATGAAGCAATAGATGATGTGTATGTTATTACTTCTGATACTAGTATTACGGGGAGGCATTACGGAGAAAAAATCGAAGTCAAGGATAAGAAGATTTCTGCTGCAGATGTAGAGCTTATTAGGAAAAAAATCGCTGATAGGGCGAGTACTCCAATAATACACATGTCTCAACAAGAGTGTTTTATAGATGGGGTGCAAAGCGTCTCTAATCCGATTGGAATGTATGGTAGGTGCTTAAGTGCGTCGTTTTATGTCGTGAGTGGCGTTAAGACTATGATGCTTAACTTAGAGAATCTTATATCTCAGTGCAGCTTGAGATTTTTAGGATGTTCATTCGCTCCATATTCAGGGGGTTATTCCGTATTATCCAATGATGAAAAGGAGGTTGGTGCCCTTGTCGTCGATATGGGTGCGGTTTCAACAACTGGTGCTGTCTTCAAAGATGGTCGTGTGTGTCATGTTGCTGGTGTTCCTATTGGTGGATCAAACGTTAGTAAGGACATAGCTTTTGGACTGAATATTGGTGTTTCAAGTGCGGACCTGCTAAAAAAAGACAGAGCAGCTCTTTTCTTGGATAAAAATAATGAGAGCAATCGCGTGGATCTTTCTCTTTTTTCTGATGTTTCACATCTTAAAGAAATTAGCATACGTGAAATTGCAGATATGGTTATTCCCCGTTTGGAAGAGACTTTCGAGTTGCTCAACGAGAAGCTTAAGGATGTTAATTTTTCTACGGTTGTGCTTACTGGAGGCGGTAGTAGGATAGGGAATATCAAGTATATAGCAGAAAAAGTTTTCTCAAAAAAGGTGCGTACTCATGGGAATACAAAAGCGCGCAATACCCATTATGGACCTGAATACAGTGCAATTTTTGGTCTTGCAACAATGATTCTTGATTTGCGCAAGGAAGCATTGGAGAAGAAGTCGGTAGGTTACATAAGGAAGATTCTGAACGCTGTTTCCATGAGGGGTGAATAGTAATGGGCATTGAATTTTCACTATAGGGAATTTACATATCTCGATTGCGCTTAGTATTTTTTTAGATGCTGTGATTCTGTGTGATACGTCCTTTTGGGAGATTCATCGAGTAATTGAGCATTGCAAATTTAATTATGGACGGCATATGGTGTCATGATATGCTGCTGGCGAGAATTTTTCCTATGCACGTTTGTTTCAGGAGGTGTTTAGATAGTTTAGGGGTTTAAATCACTTTGCATACTTCACTTAATAACACCCACCTTGGGGCAGATTAATGAGCGAAACTTGTATTACCTAATTGCACAGAAAATAAAAAAGATCTACGCCGACAAATAGTTGTGTTCCATTTTTTCTGCGTTCGAAAGAGTCGACTGGGAAAAGCTAAATCCAAAAAGAGCAAGAACACTCCCGGCTACCAACCAATGAAAATACCCCGAAAGACAGCTATGAGATAGATAAACAATAGTAGTTGCAACAAGCATTTGAAAAGATGCCACTCTGCTGAGGAGCCCAAGGCTAACTAAAAGCGCGGACACAACGTCGCTTGCTGTGCATAAAACCGCCAATAAAACACTTCCCAATAACGAAAATTTATATTCACACAAAGAAAGCAGAGAGCAAGACAACAAGGTCGACAATCTAGAGAGACCGCAATAGAGAAAAACCCCCACCATCCAGAGTCTTACAGTCAAAACCAGCAGTGGGACAAAATATTCCTCGAGAACTACTGGCACGCATCTGAGGACACTAAAGAAAAACCGCGTTTTGGAGTCCAACCTTAAGAAGCGAGAAGCATAAAACAGATGATATTGATCGTATACCTATTCCTCCATTAAAGCAAGAGGGCTAAATCTTAGCTACAGCGAGCGTAGAGCGAATGTACACTCACCACGGCCACACTGTAAAGTCGTTATCTAGCTCTATTTATGTGCTCACAAAGATGTTAGAATCCCCGATTGTTGAAATAGGAAAGTGGGTAATGGAAGGCTATATCTTCATCGGCCTCTTTTTTGTTGTAGCGTGCTTCATTAGCTGCGTGATGCTTATCTTGCCGGTTTTTATTGCGCCTTCTTCACATGAGAGGCATAAGGGTGATAGCTACGAGTGCGGCTTTGACAAATTAAGCTCTACTGGTGAAAGATTTAATGTTCGATTTTATTTGGTGGGAATACTGTTTATTGTCTTTGATCTGGAGATAATTTTTCTTTTCCCATGGGCCGTAAGTGCTAGAGAGCTTGGTCCTGCAGCTTTTGTTTCGGTATTAATCTTTCTCGTTATTTTGACTGTCGGATTTGTGTATGAATTTGTTTCTGGTGCACTAGATTGGAGGTAGATGCTCTGGTTGAAAATTGGTTGTATCGGTAGAATCTTTTTTAGGCACAAAGATGTGTTGGTTTGTCTCATGCGACAACCCGCTATCAGTGATTGTTTTATCTTCTTGCGTTGGGTTGTGTCAGTTTCGGTAGGTTGTAGGAGTGATCTAGACTATTTTTGTTCAATTACTTGATGCTTTATGGGAAATGGTTTCAGTGATATAAATGCACTTTCTAACGTTGGCAGTGATGGTTATCTTGTTGCTAAACTTGACGACCTTATAAATTGGGCTAGGGCGGGTTCTTTATGGCCGATGACTTTTGGTTTGGCGTGTTGTGCGGTTGAGATGATGCATTTTACTGCTAGCCGATATGATATGGATAGATTTGGAATGATTTTCAGGCCGAGTCCAAGGCAGTCTGATGTTATGATCGTTGCTGGTACCCTGACCAACAAAATGGCACCAGCCCTCCGTAGGGTGTACGATCAAATGGCCGAGCCCAAGTATGTAATCTCAATGGGAAGTTGTGCTAATGGCGGGGGATACTATCATTATTCCTATTCTGTCGTAAGAGGTTGCGATAGGATTGTGCCCGTAGATGTATATGTTCCTGGTTGTCCGCCTACTGCAGAAGCGCTTTTGTACGGTGTTTTATGCCTTCAGAAAAAGATAAACCGTCAGAGGAACTTTATCAGGAGATAAACCGATTTACCGAATATGACTATTGACACAAGTAAAGTTGATGCTCTAATTAATGCACCTGAGAAATGTACTGTTAATTCTTCGCTGGAGTCCTTAGTTGAGCTTATTTCTTATCTGTCTTCCTGTGGCTTTGAGCAGCTGATTGATATTTTTGGGATAGACTATCTAGAGCGAGAGAAAAGAATTGAAGTTGTGTACCTTTTGCTCAATTTAAAACGTAACAGAAGATGTTGCGTGAAGGTGTCTGTAGATCCGGCCTCTGAGAAAGTGCCTACGTGTTGTGGTGTTTTTTCGGTTGCGAATTGGTTCGAAAGGGAGGTGTATGACATGTATGGTGTGGTTTTTGAAGGCCATCCTGACCTTCGTAGGATACTTACCGATTACGGTTTTGAAGGTTTTCCGATGTTAAAGGACTTTCCTCTTACTGGTTATAAGGAGGTGAGGTACGATCTTGAGTCGAAAGAGGTTGTTTATGAGAAAGTTGATCTTTCTCAGGATTATAGGTCCTTTGATTCTCTCACTCCGTGGAAAGGAATAGGTCACCCAAGTGGTGCCTTCGATGGAAAGAAGGAATAGTTATGTGCCCTTGTGGCGGAACGGTAGACGCGGCAGACTCAAAATCTGCTATCCTCACGGATGTGCTGGTTCAAATCCAGTCAAGGGTATTTAGAGTTTTTTTATGTTCCTCTAAGTTTTTTGTTTTATGATTTCTTCGCTGGTTCTTTGATTGAACAGATGAGAATAGCAATTAATGGTTTTGGTCGTATAGGTAGGGCGCTTCTGAGGATATTAATAGGTTCTCCGCGTGACGAATTAGAAATAGTGGCTGTGAACACGCCTAGCACAGTTGAAAATTGTCTGCATCTTTTGAGATATGATTCTGTACACGGAAAATTCGACTGTTCGATGTCTTTAGCTGAGGACAATGTGGCTATCCTAAATGGTGTACCAGTTCGATTTTCTAGCGAGAGGGATATATCGCTTCTTGATTGGCGTGCTATAGGTGTTGACACCGTTTTAGAATGTAGTGGGGTTTTTAATTCTCACGCCAAAGCGTCAGGTCACATTAAAGTTGGTGCAAAAGCTGTTTTAGTTTCTGCACCTGTTTCGGATGCTGATTCTATAATAATTTATGGGGTGAATCACCATGCTTTAACTCCTTCTGATAGAATAATTTCAGTTGGTTCGTGTACCACTAATTGTCTCGCGCCGCTAATCGAAGTAGTGCATAAAAATTTCGGTGTTGAGGCCGCTTTCATGACTACCATACACTCGTATACGAATGACCAAAATATTGTTGACAATAGTCATAGAGATTTGCGTCGTGGTAGGGCTTGTGGGACATCAATTATACCGACCACAACGGGGGTGACAAAGATTGTGGGGAAAATATTCCCGGATTTAGATGGGAGAATTGATGGTGTTGCAGTCAGGGTCCCAACTCCCAATGTTTCAATGGTGGATTTGACAGTTACCACTTCTAGATCGGTTACTACTGATGAAGTAAATAATTTATTTATCAAAGCAGAGTCTTCCTATTTAAATGGCGTTCTCTCGACTTGTGCTGAACCACTCGTCTCAGTGGATTTCAATAAAGATCCTCATAGTGCAATAGTTGATCTTACTGGCACTTATGTTGTTGGGGGTAGGTTGCTACGTTTGGGTGCTTGGTATGATAACGAGTGGGGTTTTTCTGCACGCATGTTGGATGTAGCTAGGTTTATCAGCACTAAATTATAAGGTCCTCTCATCTTGATTTGAGCTGTTTGCGAAATAGAGTAGTTTTTATTATACGCTGATGTAGCAAAAGGGTCTTTTTGATGCTTTCAAGCAGTTTAGTGTCCATATTTTTTATATAGTCAGTTTGGATGGGAAGATTGCTTACTGTATTACAGTGTCAAAATTCGTTATGTTGATGGGATAATTTTTAGTGTAATTTCGTTGTGTTGCATGGGGCGCTTCTTCTTAAAGTGCACATTTAAGTTGTATTTAGCGCTGCAGAAGTGACATGGCTGTCTACGTAAGATGTAATGAATGTTCTAAAGTTATCGGTAAATGATTGAGATAGAAGATATAAAAGAATGCAGAGTGGTTCTTCGGGTCGATTTTAATGTTCCGGTTAACCAAGAGGGTTTAATAACTGACTTTTCCAGGATTGCTATAGTTTTGCCGACCATAAATCTACTTTTAAGAAATGGTTGCAGCATATTATTGGTCTCTCATTTTGGTAAACCAACTGCTGCTATTAAGGAGAAATTCTCATTTGAAAGAATCATCAGGCAGATTTGTCAGTTCACTGGCTTAGATATAAGGGTTGTATCAGATCTGAGTGATGAACTTCTGCTCGGACAAGGGGAGATTGTACTTTTAGAAAACGTGAGATTCTTTGCTGGTGAGGTGGAGAACGATTCTGAATTTGCAATGCTTATTGCAAGATACGGTGACGTGTATGTAAATGATGCTTTTTCTGTTTCGCACAGGGAGCATGCCTCCATAGTAGGACTACCACAATTTCTTCCATCTGCTATGGGTTTGGCATTTTTACGGGAATATCAAGAGCTAGATAGTGCAGCTACGAAGGGTACTGTTGCAGTAATCGGTGGCAGTAAAATTTCGACGAAGCTTCCATTAATACGAGGTCTTCTAAAAAAAGTAAAAATGGTCATATTGGGTGGTGCTCTGGTAAATGTGATATTGCGTTCTAGAGGGTATAATATAGGCAGATCCATGTGTGAGGATTGTCACTGTGATATTTCATTACCTGAACTTTTTATACCGTTTGATTTCGTTACCTCACGTGGGGTTGATGATCAAAATTTCCACTTTGCCGATGCCAGGATGATCCCTCAAGATGAAATGATTTTGGATATAGGGCCGGCATCACTCATTGCAATGAAGGGCATTCTTTCAAAAGCAGAAAAGATTTTATGGAATGGTCCAATTGGCGCCTTTGAATTTGAACCGTTTTGTACCGGTACACATGAGTTGGCTAGATTTGTTTCTTTTCTAACAAAGAATGCAAATATTAAGAGCATAATAGGAGGAGGCGATACCTTAGCCGCAATTAAGTCAGTCCAGGAGCCATGTTTTTCCTATATATCTACATCTGGTGGTGCTTTTCTTAAATTTCAGGAGGAGGGTACACTTCCCGGGATAGAAGCCATCAAAAAATGCGAGGTACAATCTCGATAAATTGTGGGCAGCAAATGTATATAAGAGAAGTATAAAGTTGTATCCGACAGTGAAGGTGGAAGCACTATAAATCGCATAGGAATTGAGGTTCCATCTTACTTCTCTATATAAGCGGGAGCTTGAATTGTACTTTCTCTTTCTTAAATTCGAAGTCCGAAACTTCTGCAGAAGGAAACCTTTTTTTCAAAAATGACACAAGATCTTGTACAAGTATTTCCGGAGCAGAAGCACCCGAACTGATTCCTACTCTTTCTACTCCTTCAAACCAGTCGGGTTCGACCTCCTTGCAATTATCTATGAGAAATGCTTTTTGGCATATTTCTGATGAGACCTGCATTAGGTTCCTTGAATTGGAACTGTTGGTAGAGCCAACTATCAACATTAGATCCACTTCTTTGGCAAGTGCTTTAACAGCTTCTTGTCTGTTTTGAGTCGCATAACATACATCAGACTGTCCGACAACATTTGGGAACTTTTCTTTTATCTTGTTTATCATTGTTGATGTGTACTCAAGCGCAAGTGTACTCTGTGTGACATATGCCAACTTTCCGTTTATTGAGGGGAGATTGTCTATATCTTCAGGCTCTTGGACGATGTAGGTTTGTGTTTTAGTTCTTCCAACCGTTCCAATTATTTCAGCATGATTTCTATTTCCTATGACTAGAATAATGAAACCTTCTTTTTCAAATCTCTGAACCTCACGATGGATTTTTGAGACCAGAGGACAGGTTGCGTCTACAAGTACCAAATCTAGTGACTTTGCGTATTTTTCAATTTCTTCAGAAACACCGTGTGCGCTAAAAATCAGTACTGACTTTGGTTCTGCTTTAGTGATGTCTTCTATAAAGGCTACGCCTTGCGCTTTGAAATCCTGAATGACACGGGAATTATGAACTATCTCATGGTAGACAAAAATTTTTTTTTCTGGATATCTTCTTATTGCTATCTCCACTGTTTCTATTGCACGTTCCACCCCTGCGCAGAAGCCCCTAGGGCAAGCAACGAATATTTGCATCTTAATTTTTTCTTTACAGCAATAGCCTGTGTACCCGGTAGCACTCAGCAAGGAATTTGTCAATTCTCATAGGGTTTTTGCGCATTTTTGTGTTAGGATCATTATGGTCCAAGTGAAATTCTCTGACTAGCTTTGTGAATTTTCCAAACAGAGATATCCTTGACTTGGAGGTCTTTGTAAGTGCTGGTAGCGGTGAGTCTTTGAGAATTCTTCTGTCAAATGAAAAAGTTTGGGACAGCGCTGTGTCAGTTTGATCGAGATTTAATTCTGCAATACGGTGGTGCTAGATTCCTTATCTATTACCATTGGGGTGAAATCATCGGTGAAGATAAGAGATTCGATGGTGTAACAGTAAGGCGAGTTTCGTATAGCGGTACTGGAAATATTATAGTTCACGTGTGTGCGAGAAATTCTGGAAATGCAGTAAAGCTTCGCCACTGTATCGATGAATTGGAGGAACGGATAAAATTGTGTGCTAGAATTGGATGTGGGATCAAGGTAGTGTTGTCGCTATGATCTTGATAACAAGGCCAGTCGAGGATGCCATATATTTGCAGGAGCGGCTACAAGGTTTGAAAATAGAAAGTCTTGTGGAACCACTCTTTGTACTGCAACCGCTTTGCTTTGATGTTGCCACACTCGTTGCTGCAAAGGTGATTGTCAGTAGTAAAAATGCCATTAGAGCCTTAACTTGGTCCAAGGCCAGTAAAGATTTACAATTGTACGCAATGAGTGACAATATTGCTAAGTTTGCAATTTCTAGTGGATTTTCTAATGTTCTTTCGTGCGGTTGTAGTACAGCTAAGGAATTAGAAGCTTATGTGCTTTCTTACTTTGGCAAAGATGAGAGGGTTATTTATCTTTCTGGAGCGGAAATAACTAGAGATATTGTTTCCAGATGTTCAGAAAAGGGTTTTAGATGGGTAGAGCGACGAATCTGTTATATGATGTGCCCGCTGAAAGAGTTTTCCAATAATGTGTATGTTGCGTTAAGGAGAAAGAGAATTAGTGGTGTAACCTTGTTTTCAGTGCAAGCAGCGGTTTTGTGCAAATCATTGTTTCTTAACCATGGCATAACTCCGAATTTTTTCTCTTATTTTGTTATGAGCCATAGAATAGCATCGACTTTGGATTGTGATACAGTTTATGTGTCTAGTGTGCCTACTTTAGATGCCCTTGTTGATGTAATAGAAAGGCATTACTATGTTGGGCAGAGAGCTTAACTCACTAGAGTTGTACTTTACTGTGGGTTTTTTAGGTGGTACTTGGTCGCTCGTCTTCCTGTACAGGTGGGTTGTATTTGAAGGACTTTTGCAATGTTTGAGGAGTGTAGCTACTTAGTAAAAAAGAGGATCTTACAGTCTAAATCGGGTGTTTTTCTTGTTGCAAAAATATCGAATCCTCTTGCTTATAAGGTTTTTTCTTATGATCAAAGGAAATGTGAGTGGTATTTAGTTGAGTTGGAAAAACAAATGCTGGCAGCTGGCCTGAATGTCATAGCGTTCAAGCCACCGGTTATCCTGATTCTTGAGAGTAGTGGAAGCTCTGTGTGGAGCATATATGAAAAGATAACAGAGGTTGCTTCTTCCGTATTTCAAGAGTATGTGAGTTTTGCAGTGGGTTACTATGTTTTTTCATGTGAGGCACCAAATGAAGTGATAAGTAAGGCTTTTGCGGCTGTGTCTTTTGGTGAAAAAGAAGGTAGTGGGATCGTTAATTATGCGAGCTGTGCTTCAAGATTAAAAGAATTCTCGAATGCAGTTGCGAAAGCTACAGTGTTACACAACGCTCTAAAGAACAACGAGTTATTGAATGTCTTTCAGCCAATTGTTGATACAGAGACCTCATGTGTAATTTTTCATGAATTCCTGCTGAGGGTTAGAGGCGAAGAAAGCATTAGGAGTTGTATAGTTGCGGCAGAAAAAACACATTTAATTTCTGTGGTGGATAAGTTTGTTTTCAAGCGCGTTGTCGAACTTCTTGAGCGTCATACTGATCTAAGATTGTCATTTAACCTTTCTATGTTAAGTGCAAGTGATGCACTACAGACAGAGGGATTTTTACAATCTTTTGCTACACTGCAATTCGTTGCGAAGAGGCTTGTCGTGGAGATTACAGAGGGGATACTGTTGCATGATACAGATAGGATGTTTGACTTTATCTTTAAGTTGAAATCTCTTGGATGTGCTATAGCTTTAGATGATTTCGGAAAGAATTTCTATCTTCCTTTCTCGCAGCTTGAGAAGTTGCCAATAGATTATTTGAAGCTTGATAGGGAATTTGCTGGGGAAATTAAAACTAGTAAGAATGCTTCTATTTTTATTAAGAATATTCTTGAGATTGCAAACAATCTAAATATTAAGGTAGTTGCAGAATTTGTCGAAGATAAAAGCGTGTTTGATTTATTCAAGGAATTGGGAATCAGATATATGCAGGGTAACTACCTACAAGAGGCCAGTTCAGAGTTGAAAGACACGGTTAATGCATGAAAAAAATTTCTATTTTAGGTTCGACTGGTTCGGTTGGCTGTCAGTCTGTTGATGTAATTTCCCGTTTCTATAGAGATACAATTAAGGTTGACGCACTGAGCTGTAACAGTAACCATGCATTGTTAATACAGCAGGCACGTTTATTGTCTCCACAAAAGGTTTTTGTTGCTGATGAGTCTTCTTATAAGGAGGTCAAAACTGCATTAGGTTCGCAAAATATAGAAGTCATACTTGATCGAGGGGTCGAAATAGGTACTGCACTCTGCGATAACGATATGCTTATTGTAAGCATTTCTGGAATTGCCGCTTTAAACCCAATATATAGCGCTATAAGTCGGGGGATTAAAGTTGCGACCTCCAATAAGGAAAGCCTTGTGTGTGGAGGTAGTCTACTCTTACCTTTTGTTGATAAGATCATTCCTTTGGACTCCGAGCATCATGCTATAGCTAAGTTGCTGCGTTCCAAGACGCCTACGTCTGTTTCGGGGATTACTTTGACTGCCAGTGGGGGACCGTTTTTTCGAAAAGAGAAGAGAAATGTCACGGTTGCTTGTGCTCTTGCTCATCCAATCTGGAAGATGGGTAAGAAAAATTCAGTGGATTCTGCCACTATGATGAATAAAGTTTTAGAAGTCGTAGAGGCGCACTACCTTTTTCGAATACCTAAAGAGAAAATTTCTGTTCTGATACATCCAGAGGCTCTAATACACGGGATGGTTGATTTTTTAGACGGTTCTCAGCATGCTTTTATATCCTTACCAGATATGAGAATTGGTATAAATAACGCGCTTGCAGGATTGGTTGATGGTGGTTATGAGAACACCTATGCCTACGGTAGGGTTCCCTTAGTGATGAGAAAACTTACATTCTATGCCGCAAAGGAGGAAGAATTTCGAGCGCTAAAATTTCTTGGAACCGATCAAGAAATTGTTCTGAGTGCGGTAAATGATCTTGCTGTGGAGGATTTTCTTGCTGGGAAACTGGATTTTCATAGCATACCGGACTTCATTTCTTCCGGGTTGGATAGATTTCAATACAATAAAGCTGATGTAAAAAATATTGGTGATGTTTTTTCTATTTATGGTAAAGCTCAGCGTGTATGTAGGAGTGGCAATAGTCGATCATTTTTCACGAAGAGGTATCACCCATTGGTATCAGGTGCGTAAACTTGTGCTGTAGATGTTTGTGCCTATTGCTTTTCTGAGGTGCCTTTCCGTACAGCAAAAACGGACTCTCTCTCATAAGAGCTACTGGGGGCAAGATCTACTAACTTTTGTTTGTGCAGTGCTACGCTTTTTATCGGAGCAGTCCATGTAAGACCTACAGTAAGTTTTTCCCTTTTATGCTAAAGAATGTGGAAACTACACTTCTAGTGGATCATATTTGCCGCGTGATTTGTTTTCCGATTGGTGAAGTTCGACAAGTTTTTGAGCGGCCTTCAGAGAGGACTCAAGTTCCTCATCGATACCTGTGTGCAAGGTAAGCTTTCCGGTTCTTTCCTGAATATATTGGCACTTTTCTTGTACTTCATCTTTACCAAGTAGATCTGATTTTGTAATAAGGACAAAGTGCTCTTTTGTTTCCAGGTTTTTACTATATAGAGAAAGTTCATTCGATAAGAGTGTATAAACTGAGTAAATGTCCTTTTCGGTTCCATCTATAAGATATATCAATGCCTTACAGCGTTCTATATGTTTCAAAAATTTGAACCCTAATCCAAGGTTTTTGTGGGCTCCTTGGATAATACCAGGAATATCTGCTACGACTATTTCGTGGTTATTTATTTTTGCTATTCCGACGATTGGCTCAAGTGTTGAAAAAGGATAGTCAGCGATTTTTGGTTTAGCGTTCGAACACCTAGACAAAAACGTAGATTTTCCCGCGTTTGGGAGTCCGACTAAACCGATATCTGCTAATATTTTCAAGTTTAAAATTACGGTTTTCTCTTCGCCAGGTTCACCATAGGTAAACTCGGTTGCAGCGCGGTTTAGTGAATTTTTGAATGTTGCATTACCACGACCGCCTTTTCCACCGAAAGCAGAAATAAAGCTTTGTTTGGGTTGCTCTAAATCAGATAAGAGTACTCCATCCTGCGTAAGTATTTGAGTACCTATAGGTACCTTACAAACCAAATCAGAGCCACTTTCACCACGTTTATTAGATTTTCTTCCAGGTTTTCCGTTTTCAGCTTTGAGGTGAACCCTATGTCGGTAATCCAGTAATGTGTTTAGATTCTCATCTGTGATAAAGATCACGTTTCCTCCATCTCCACCACAACCACCATCCGGTCCACCAAACTCAACAAACTTCTCCCTACGAAAACTTGAACAGCCATCGCCACCATTTCCTGCCTTCAAAAAGATTTTTACTTCATCTATAAATTTCAAATTCCACTCTCCATTTAAGGTGCGTTTTATTTACTGCTCGTACTCTGAAAATTGTCTCCTGTGAGGTTCATTGTATAGTAATTTCTTGTTTTTACCTAAATACAGCTCCAAAAGGTAATTAGCATTCTTTTTTGCTGTGTAGAGTGAGAATTGTTGTCTACTCAAACATATAAATTTTTATTTTCTTGTCCAGATACAAAGTAACTCCACCTATAAGTAAGGTTCATAGAATAAGACTATTCTGTGCAATGAAGCAGCTTTTATTGAGCGAGGATAAATATCAAAGAATTTTAAATAAGATTATTAGAATGAAGTTGTCTTATGTAATGAGGTCGCTTTTTTCGATTCGGCGAGATAAATATGGGAGGTTTTAGGAAAAATATTCTTTTTGCTCTTTTACAAAGAGTATAATTTAGGATTTAAAACGAGCATGTTCACTGTACATGTCGTAGTTTGTTTTACAAAGCTACTGTCCCTATTATAAGATCTTGTACAGGCTTTTTTGTTGAAGAGACTTTTATGATGCAGGGAAAAATAGTCTTAGTGACTGGTGTGTGTAACAGGGTCGGAGCATCTATAGCGCGGAGATTTGCTTCGGAAGGGGCTTCTCTAATTTTGCCTGCAGCAGATCTATCAGATCTTGATGAGTTAAATCAAGATATAAAAAAATTGGGAGGAGAGTCAATCCTGGTTCAAGCGGATGTATTGGATGTTTCTCAGATGGAGTCGCTTAAAAATGCTATCTCGGGTACTTCAAAAAAGTTAGATGTTCTTATCTCTGCGCATTTCTATACAAGTGAGCCTAACCTCTTAGTAGATTATGAAGTTGATGAGTGGAGAAGAATAGTGGAAGAAAATTTTTCTTTAAATTGGTATATGCTAAAGAATTTTGATGGGCTTTTGAAACGGTCTGAGCACGGTAGAGTGGTTTTTCTTTCTCTTGAGAGAATTGTTGGAAAAAATCCTTTATACTTTTCCCCCTACGTTGCAAGCAATGCAGCTCTTGCTCAGCTTATGAAAGGGTATGCCAATGATGTTCTAAATTACGGGATGTGTGTGAATATGGTTGCCCTAGAGGGATACGAAGAGGATATTTCTGTGGAACCTCAGCCCGAATGTGCAGAACTTTTCCTTCGGTTGAGCTCAGTACACTATAAGATCTCTGGTAGGAAGCATTATGTTTCTTATGCCTAAATTTAAATATTAATTTTGCTTGAATTCAGCTTTTACTTAGAACTTCTTTGTTCTTTTTAAAAAGTGTCTCAGTACTGTAAGTTTTTCCTATGAATCGTGGAGTGTAGAATTGATCCCTCGGTTTACGCTATTCTTGATGAGTGGACAAGATGGTTAGGTAGTGTAAAGTGCTTTTCTAGTAATACATTGGTTGCCTACAGTAGAGATACAATTGCTTTTCTAGATTTCCTTTCCACTTTTAGAGGGGAATCTGTGAATTGTGCTAGCCTGGAGGGCATAGATGATAAGGATTTGCGTGCTTGGCTTGCAAGTAGAAGAAAAAATTCTATTTCTTTTCGCACAAATGCGAGAGCTTTGTCTTCAGTAAAGAGCTTTTTTAGGTACCTTGCAAAGCATAATGGAATTATAAACGAAGATGTCTTGGGTGTTGTATTGAGGTTTAAGCCGAATACATTACCACGTTCTCTGACTTTTAAGGAAATAATAGAATTAATTGAGAAATTTTCTTTCTTGAAAACAGGTTGGATAGTAAAGAGGAACATTGCTCTATGCTATTTGTTATATGGTTCTGGCTTGAGGATTAGTGAAGCGTTAAGTCTGACAGTTGCGGATCTTGCCAATACTGAGATCAAGATAATGGGGAAGGGTAGTAGGGAAAGGATGATTCGGTTATTGCCCATAGTCCGTGTTGCATTAGCAGATTACATTGCTTCATGTCCGTTTCAGTTGGATGGGGGCGGTTTTCTTTTTTTGGATCGAAATGGAAACAAGCTTTGTAGGACTGCTGTAGCGGGGGCTTTTCTCTCAATCCGCAGACGATTCAATCTGTCGAACCATATCACGCCGCACGCGCTGAGACACAGCTTTGCTACGCATTTACTTCAGGAAGGTGTTGGTGTTCGTAAAATACAAGAATTATTAGGGCACGCTTCACTTGCGAGCACTGCGGTCTATACAAAACTGAATGCTGAATCGCTCATGGAAAAGTATAGGCAATTCTGCTTGAGAGACAGGGATTGAGCTCTATCTAAGAAGAGCTGAATTGTGCAAAGTTAGTTTAATCAGGGTGCTTTTTATTTTGATGTTCCTGTTTTTTGTACACTTTTAAAGTTGGTGCGGAGAAATAGAAGGGTTTTTTGCTCATGATAAGATGAAACGCATGGCTCGTTATCACGACGCGACTGTAAGACGTACTAAAAACCTAGACACACCGAGGCAACGCAGCCAAAACAGAGGGTTTAGTGAAAGTAACCATATGCGTTCTTAAAAATTTGCATTCCAGGGCCATCCTCGGGGGTTGGTAAGCACTTTCTTCTGTACTCCTCTCGAACTAGATAGTAGTCGTCAGTTTGTACGAGGGAAATCGCCCTTTCTGGATGGGGCATGGTGATCAGCATCTTTCCGCCGTACGCGGTGACCGCAGCAATTCTGTTGTAAGAACCATTAACATCCTGCTTATATCGCATGGCGACACTGACTTTCAGATTGCTCTTATCTAAGGGTAGTAATTTTCCTTCACCATGCGCAATTGGTAAACGGATTTTATGGATGCCTCTCATCCAAATAGAACCACTTTCGGGCACTTCAATGTCTTGCCATCCACATTGATACTGGTTCGACGTATTTGCTTCAAAAGTGACTTCCAGATCCTTGATCAAACGCGTAAGTATCTGAGCGCCGTTACATATACCTATGACTAGTTTGTCTTCGTTGAGGAAATTCTCCACCCTTTCTAGTAAGGGGATAGTTTTACACGCGAATGCGTTTCCCGCGCCTGTATTATCAGCAAAAGAGAAACCACCAGGAATCGCCAGAACTTGGTAATCGCGAAGTTTATCAGGGTTGTTGAGTAAATCATTCAAGTGCAGCATGCTTCCAGTAAAACCGGACAGCTTGAACGCCCGAAGTGTCTCATCCTCGCAATTGAGTCCATACCCAGATAGTACAAGTACACTAGCCATCTTCTTCTCAAAAATCGGAGCGTAGTGTAACACACTCACGTACAAAATACATATCGAAATATCTAACGTTATTAGGTTGTCTTTATAGTGTTCATTCCCTTTGATGGGAATCGCTCTGAATTTTAGTAGCGCATGTATAGGCAATACAAGATATCAGCGCACCGGTTAGGATACTACCAACAGCTTGTAGTGCTTCAGGGATATTTTTGAGTCTTGGTATTAAAGGAATGAGTATATAGATTATGGCTGCCAGTACTACAGCTGCAGCTGTGGCAATGAACATGTTTCTTACACGGCTAGACATTGGTAGTCCACCTTTTTTTGGCGTTGTTGCTTTATCTTTACTTCTGCTCCGCTCAAAAAATGAACTAACATTTCCCGAAAATCTTTGTAATATTCCCGGTTCAGCTTTATCTGTAGCGGTTTTGTCTGCAGGTGTATCGTCTTTTCCAGTAAACTTACTTAAGAAGCTTTTTGGGAGAGCTGGTTCAGGAATTTTTTCTTCTTCTATGATGATTTTTAATTTGCGTCTTATTTCCTCCGCTAATCTCTGAATTTTACTCCACTCTTGAGTGAATATGTTCAATTGCATTACTATTCCCTCATCGAAGCAGTGTACCCCGTGTATTTTGGGATCTTTTTCTAGTTTAGTTTTACGGCCACTTTCAAGAAATTGTTCACTCCATGAAAGTTTTACCGCTGGTGTAGATGCATGTTCCCCGTCGATAGTAGTTTGAGAATATCCAAGGAGAGAAAAAAGAGCTCTACCTTCTGTCTCTAAGGGTAATGTGGCTATTACTTCTTGAGCAATTATTGTTATATTTGCTTGAATGTCTGGGATCTTAGCTGCTGTTTGTGCTACCCTGTTCATTCCTTCTTGTGTTAATTCTGTAAGGCGATCACTAGAGACCTCGCAACTGCACCAGTTGTCTACAGAGTGATGTACGTGCGTGAAGATCGGCCTATTTGGAATGATATCTTGGGTTTCTGCATTGAGTACCATCATCACCAAGGGTGCAGTTTCTGCTTTAATTTTTCCTACACTTGCATTGCAGAGCGATCTAAGCTGCGGTTGTATTTCAGCATTTGGGACGAGTTTGCAAAACTCAGCTGTGCATTGGTATTTATTCAGTGCTTCTTGTAGAGCTTTCACCAGACGTGGGAGTAAATCTTCTGGATTATGCGCATCAATAGCCATGCTGCCTCTCCCATCCGTGGCTAATGCGCACATTTCGTAGTAGTTATGTTTACGATAGATAGATTCGTTTCTAGCGCAACAGTTACTCGTCTTAGGAAGCGTATCGACTAAACTGGCTGAAGCTCCTAAGTTGCTGTAGAGGTAATTTAATAAACATCTGGTCCAAGGCCGCTTCAATAACTCAGTCGGAACTTGAACAGCACATCTCCTCTCTACTAGATCAAATAATATTTTGAACTGGGGTGGTGGAGTGCCTCCTGAAAGTGGGGGAGTGGTGCAATCTATAATTGCCTTGAGTAAGCTATTGGCAGCTTTAAAATGTGGTGTGTATTCCAGCGAAAGTGCACATATTTCTTGAATGAAAGGGAAGCACGCACTTTCTCCGGTAGGGAAATTATTGAGCACTAGGATTGCACCTTCACCGTGGTCTTCTAATCTTACTTCTTGGTAAGGTACGCGTAATCTCGGTTCTGTAGGAGATGTCAGACTTGCGCAAAACGCATGCAAAGCCTCTCTTTGTTGAGGTGATAAAGATTCTACCTTGTAGAGGATTTGTGAGCATTGTGCCCTTTCCTCGCTAAGTGGAACAATCGATGATGCTGATGGACCAATTGCGGCTTGTGTTGCGGTGGTTGCTCCTGTGGCATAATCAGCCGCAGCGCCTCTTTCAAGAGTTCCTGGAGCTATCGGAGTCAGTGATGGGGTTGTCCCAGTAACATTCATAATTGCTCTAGCCAGGATTTGCATTAACCACGGCTCAGGAACCCTTGCTGCGGCTATCCACTCATGTATAGCCCTATAACTTCCAAAAGGAATGCTTTTTTGGGATATATTTTCACATTTTGGTTTACCCAGATCATCTATATGCCTTATGAAATTTACGCTTGCATCCAGGTAACTTGCACTGACAACTACTATGCTTTCCCCTATATCTGATGAACTGACATTTACATTTTGCAATCCGAAGACGCTAGCTATTTCTGCTGCATATGCGTTTGCTAACTCCATTCCAGGTTGGATTTCTTCTTTGAGGACCTTAGCTTCTTCAGCTTTTAAAAGCTTTCGTCGGGCTTCTTCTGCACTCTCCCCTGGAAGAATTTTGTCGAGTGTTTTTGCTGCTTTTTCTACGCTTGCTTTAGCCTTTTTCTTCAATGTACTGCTGCTGGCTGCAAGACTTTGTGACCAGCGTTGAAACACCTTTCGTGCTTTCTGAAGGCGTTCTTGTTGTTGTGAATCCGGTGCGGCTTGTTGAGGAGTAGCATCTAACTGTGCAGGCTCCTCTGGTTGTGGTTCTTCTTGTTGTTGTGAATCCGGTGCGGCTTGTTGAGGAGTAGCATCTAACTGTGCAGGCTCCTCTGGTTGTGGTTCTTCTTGTTGTTGTGAATCCGGTGGGGCTTGTTGAGGAGTAGCATCTAACTGTGCAGGCTCCTCTGGTTGTGGTTCTTCTTGTTGTTGTGAATCCGGTGGGGCTTGTTGAGGAGTAGCATCTGACTGTGTAGGCTCTTCTGGTTGTGGTTCTTCTTGTTGTTGTGAATCCGGTGCGGCTTGTTGAGGAATAGCATCTGACTGTGCAGGTTCCTCTTCCTGCGAGTATTCTTCTTGTTGTGTGTGTTGAATATCCAATTCCTTTTTGTCAGGTGGTAACATCGACGTACTCCTTGTTTATCTAGATCATAATGAAAAACCACCATCGGCCCTCGACACTGTGGAGAGTAAAGCTTTGAAATGGTACTTCTTGTATTTGATTTGGAAATCTCATTCAGCTTGTAATGCAACTAGGTGCATTATCTACTCTTTTTATGCGCTAACAGAGCAGTTGGTTTTAGCTATTTCAATACAAAGCGCAATGCAGATTAGACTAAGGTAAACCATTTTATATTAGATTTTAAGGTAAAATCCCATTTTGGAGTTACATAATGATAAATAATTTCTAATTTTTCTTTATAAATTTTTTTTAAAGACAATTTATCGAATTGTGATATGCCGAAGACAAAACTTTATTCTGGCAAAACTGACAGGAGTTTTGTAAAAAATAAAATTCGAATGATTGCAGTAGGATTTTCATTAAGATATATTTGTCCTGGATCTAGCGTTTTGTTTTAATGGAAGCAACACAGGAAAAACTTAGGAAGATCGTTCTTGAGCACACAGTTAAGGTCTCTGTCATGGGTGCTTTGAACCTTTCGGATGAGAAGTATGATGAAATAAAGTTGGAAACAGACCTTAGCTCTGAGCTTGGTATAGATAGTCTCGATGCTGCAGAAATCATCATGCGCGTTGAAGAGGATCATGATCTTGAAGAGATTCCTGAAGATTATGCTAGGAAGGCGAACACAGTTAAACACATTTATGACTATCTTCTTGAGCACTGTACTAAACCGTTAGATAAGTTAATTGACTTCAGCAAGAAGGACGCTCTCTTTAATAAATTTTTGGCTAGTGTTTCTGAGTCGTTTGATTGCGAGCTTGCCAAACTTGAGACTGTTTCCAGCATGAGTGATTTAGTCTCTATGCTTATTTCCCCCTCAGCAAAGTAAATGTCAAAGAGAGTTGTAGTAACCGGGTTGGGGTTGCTTACCTGTCTGTCCAGTAGTAGAGAAGGATCTTGGAGTCTGCTTCTTGAATCAAGGTCTGGTGTGCGGACGCTTTCTACTATAGAAACAGAGGGTCTTCCCGTTACTATAGGTGGGGAAGTATTAGAGAATGGAGAGGATGGCTTTGACTGTAAAAAATTTGGTGACCCACGAAAACATGATCGCTATATATTATACGGTATAGCTGCATCTAGAGAGGCAATACAACATTCGCAATTGCTGGAATATCCTTCCTTAGACAAGAGAAGGGTCGGTGTATCGATAGGTTCCGGCATAGGAGGGTTACCACTCATCGAGAAAAACTCAATTCTTCTACGTGAAGAGGGTATACGAAAGGTGAGTCCGTTTTTTATCCCGGCGAGTTTGATCAATCTTACTTCGGGTAATGTTGCCATTGAAAATGGATTTACTGGGCCAAATGATGCCTTGGTCACTGCATGTGCAACAGGCGCTCACGCGATAGTTAATTCTTGGCGCATAATTGCCAACGATGAAGCTGATGTTATGATAGCTGGCGCTTCTGAAGGGGCTTTATGTCGAGTTGGTATAGCTGGGTTTGCAAATATGAAAGCCCTTTCGAGGCGTAATGATGAGCCGGAGAAGGCATCTAGGCCGTGGGATGTTGATAGGGACGGTTTCGTAATGAGTGATGGTGCGGGGGTTATGGTGCTCGAAGAGTATAGCCATGCAAAAAAACGTGGAGCGCGAATTTATGCTGAGTTAATGGGTTTTGGTGTTTCTGGAGATGCATATCATGTCGCTGCTCCTAACCCGGATGGAGATGGTGCGCTTGCTGCAATGGCCTCTGCAATAAAAATGGCAGGAGTTAGACTGAACGAGATTGATTATATTAATGCACACGGAACGTCCACACCAAATGGTGACGCTGCTGAGTTGAATGCTTTAAGGCGTTTGTTTGGCAACTCCTTAGGAATGGGTGTGTCTTCAACAAAGTCATCTATAGGGCATGCTTTAGGTGCTGCTGGTGGTATAGAAGCGGTTCTCTGTGTACTCGCTATGCGTGATTCAGTAATGCCTCCAACACTCAATTTGGATAAACCTGATGATTGTGCCAGTGGATTTAATTTGGTACCACACACGCCCCAAGAGAAAATTCTGCGGTATGTACTCTCAAATTCTTTTGGGTTCGGGGGAACTAATGCATCATTACTGTTTGGGCAATGTTCATAATTGGGGGTCTGTGTGTTAGGTGAGAAAAAAGATACAGCAGCTGCCTGGTTTAGGGAGTTGAGGGATCGTATAAGGGATGAGTTTATTGCTATAGAAAAGGACTTTGATCCCAATTTTCAGTCGGGTTTTGCAGTAGAATCTTGGGAACGAGAAGGCGGCGGAGGCGGTGAAATGAGTCTCATGTACGGTACTGTATTTGAGAAGATAGGTGTAAATATATCAACCGTGCATGGGATTTTCAGCGAAGACTTTGCGTCCAAAATTCCTGGTGCAGCAGAAAATGGAGGGAAGTTCTGGGCTAGTGGTATTTCATTGGTGGCGCATATGAGTTCTCCACTTGTTCCTGCAGTGCATATGAATACACGCATGATAGTTACCGATAAATACTGGTTTGGTGGTGGTGCAGATTTGACTCCTATGTACTACAACGAGGAGGATGCAAAGAGCTTCCACGCTGAGTTTAAAGAAACGTGTGATAGACATGATAGCAAGTATTACGATGAATTCAGTAAGTGGGCAGATGAATATTTTTACATAAAACATAGGAATGAACCTAGGGGAATAGGGGGAATATTCTACGATTACTTAAGAACAGATGATTGGGAGAAGGATTTTGCTTTTACAAAAGATGTTGGTAAGTGCTTTCTTTCTGTATATCCAAAGATAGTGAGGAAAAATATGCACCTCTCTTATACAAATGAGCAAAGGCAGTTTCAGCTTCTCAAGAGGGGTAGGTATGTTGAGTTTAATCTTCTATACGATAGAGGTACCGAGTTCGGGCTCAAGACAGGTGGTAATGTGAAAGCAATCCTAATGTCCTTGCCTCCTGTAGTGGAGTGGAGAGATTTTTAAAGGTAGTTTGCTATCCTTTTTCGTACAGTAGTTTAGTCTAATACATGGAGTTTGTTTACCTGCTTGTTGTTCTCGCCGTTTTTTTCTTTATTTGTTGGCAGACTTCAAGCAGGTCGGGTTCTGGTGGATTACTCAGTCTCCTTGTTTGGGGCATTGTGATATGTCTGGTGGTCTCCATATACAACACTGGGGACCGAATTTTTCAAAACAAGCTGCTTGGTGAAATCTATGAGAAAGTTCAAAGTGGAATGTCAAATGAGCAGGTTGGTTTTAGAAAAGCAACGGATGGGCACTTTTATGTCGATATTGTTGTTAGTGGTGTGAAGCTAAAATGTCTGGTTGATACAGGTGCCTCAGATACAGTGTTATCACAAAAAGATGCTATAAGACTGGGAGTCGATCCTAGAACTCTCAACTACAGCAAGGAATATAGTACTGCTAACGGAAAGATAAGGGCAGCTCCTGTGATCTTAAGAGATGTCTATCTAAGAAGTTATTATCTCCCTTACTTGGAGGTAAGTGTGTCGGGAGTGAGAGAGCAGGAAAGATCTCTATTGGGTATGTCATTCTTAAAACATTTTGATTTTTTTATAAAAAAAGATGTTTTATTTTTGCTACAAAAATAATCTTCGAATTATCTAGCAAAAATTGGCGGTTTGTATTACTCTTACCTCGGAATTATTTTTAATATATTGTAGATCTCTTTTAGAATCCAAAGAAAATTCATTTGTGTATTAAGAGGTTTGCTGAAAATTAAAACTTTCCTGAAAGAATGTGCAAAATTTCTTGTAATGCCGTTATTGATGAAAAATTTCAGAAGTGTTTCTAAGGCAAGGTTATTGCTCTTCCTCTCTGGTTTTTGCCTTGCAGTTCCCGCTCCGCTGAATGCGTCGAATCTGAAAAATGGTGATGAAGTTGTAACTGAGACTATTTATTCGAAGGGGAAAGGCGTGTACTACAAGAAGGTTGCTGGTACAGGGCTTTTGAGTAAAGTAAGTACAACATTCAGTGCATTAAGAAATTCCAAGATTAGTGATGAGAAACACTTCGTTGACAGGGAAGGTAGTGCTATCAAGTTCAATCGTACACCGCACGATTCGCAGGGTAATTCTTCCCAATCAACAATTCAAGCGGATAAATTGCAAGGTGGAAATCTATCTCGAGCAGAAGGTTCAACGTTAAACCTTCATAAAGCTAATGTCTTTGGTCTTGAAAAAGTAGCAACGCAGGATGATCCGAACAATAAAAATCGTCGTACAATTGGTGCACGCTTTACAGTCACTAACGAGTTTAGTGATTCAAATGGCAATGCGGTAAATATGTCCGAGTTTGGCGCTCTTTTGCCACTGTTATCCATAGAAGATAATCTTATTTATATTGATCTTAAATCGAAATTGTACGATGCCAAAGAAGGTGAGGTCAGTACAGGAGTTGTTTTTCGTAGAAAAATGTCCCCTTTGCTCACGGGAGGTATAAACTTATTCACAGATGTACGCTTCTTACCTGAGGGTAATTATAGATGGTACTCGCTAGGTGGGGAGATATTTTTCAAATCTTTCTCTTTAAATGGTAACTATTACCGTTCTGATAAAAAAGGTAATCTTTCGGTTGTTAAAGGCTTGGATTTAAATTTTACAAGTCCGGGAAAGTCAACTGTTATCCTTAATGAGAAGGTTCCTGGCAATGGCTATGATCTGGGCCTTGGTTTGACTCTTAATAAGTATATTCATGTTCATGGTAGTGCATTTTCCTTTAACAGTCCTCATAATAAAGAAGAGAAATTTTCTGGTTATAGGGCTGGCATAGATCTTTCATTTTACCTGAATGAGCGCTTCAGTGTGCTGGTATCACCAGAGTTTGTAAGCGATAATGAGAAGAATAGATTCTCAGTCAATGTTGGGTTTGATCTACCAGTTGGTAAGGATTACGCAAGATTGTTGGGACATGTGAGGAGAGATAGGGATGTGGTATTGTTCGATACTGATAATTCCTATCCTGTTAATGCTGTGTTCTTGAATGTGGAGAAAGAACACAAAATTGAAGAGATAGTTGAAGTCTCTAAGGGAGATGAAATAAAAAGCAGAGAAAAGCCTACTACTGACGGTGATTCAAGTGCGAAGGGTGAGGAAGCTGAGCAGCTAAGGAAACTATATGTTATCAAGGATGATGGAAAGACCGAAGATATCACTCTACCCAAAGAGCTTGACTACGTAATAGTTGCGGATGGAGCAGTATTAAAAGTGCATATACCATATTTAGGTGGAGAGAAGGTAGTAGATTATCTTATCCCTAGAAGTAAGAAAACGCTTAAATTCAGCACAGATGATAAGGGAAAAATCTCACGCTCAATTATTAACGGCGTGACGGTGGATTTAGGTGATTCGAGTAAATATACTCTGACAGACGTTGTGTTCAACGCAAGTCTTATCAAGAGTGATAAGGAACATCCATTCCAGAATGATGAAAATGTAAATATATTAAACTCTGAATTGGGATTTTCACATGCTAAGCTAAAGTCCGCGTTTTACTCAACTAAAAGTGATACTAAAGAGGGAAAACCAGTGGTAAATTACACGCTTAGGAATGTACGCATAGAATTGCCTAATGTTGTCCATGATCCACAGAACCCAGCTAAGAGTGATTTTAAAGCTCTCTTTGCGAGTGATCTCGATAAGATGGGCAAAATTGATGTCAAACTTGCAGGTGAGATCAAGGTAGATACAAAGACCTCGATTGACGCCAGAAAAAAGGCAGAAGAGGAAGCGAAAGCTGCCTCCGAGGCTCAAAATGGTAAAGCCAAACCTGTACCACCAGCTCCGGCTGCGTAGTGAGGATAGGTGAAGTTTATTTGGTGAGACGCACTAGAATAAAACCCAGGTTGGTGGGCAAAGAAAACAATGGCATGGACAAAAGCAGGCCTCAGAAAATTTGCTGAGGTCTTATCGCTTGAAGTGATAAGGCCTCACTCTTTGAGTTTGCTTCTTAGCTTAGTGCTTTTTTGATTACTGCTCTTCTATGAGCTAAATGAACTTTGCGCAGTAAATGGTTGGTCTTCTTCAGTTGTAGGTTTAGGTGGATCACCTTGAAAATTCGTTTTTTATGAAAGCTTCTTAGAGGCCAAAACTATTTCCGCAGCTGCAGGTGGATTGTGAATTAGGATTTTTTATAACAAACCTTTCTCCGACGAGCTCTCTTACGTAGTCAAGTTGGGCGGAGCGGATTAATTCCAAAGACGCGTTGTCTATTTCAAGGATAATCCTTCCGTTCCAGGTAATGCAGTATTTTCCTTCTTTGCTTGTGTGAGTCATCTCATCTTGAATAGTACCTGTAGGATTTTGGCTATGGTATGCTTCACCTTCACTTTGAAAGCAACTTGCTGTGCTACGAACTGTTTCCACATCATATTTGGAAATTATGCTTTGCTCATGCATTAGGGGATCGGAAGCATTTAAAGAGCCATTCTCCTTAGGAAGGTCGCGATTTGGGCACAACACTGCGTTATCACAGCTCTTGATCTCGAATTTGTATTCAAAACCATTACAACCACCGGGCTCCACGGTTATGCTCAAGCATTCCCCACTTTTTGTAATTGCTAGTATCCTTTTCAGCGCTGCATCAGTGAGTGAAATCTTTTTTTCTGTTTCCACTGGAAGGATTGATGTACCTCATTTAGAAGACCTAAGTATAACATTTTTTTTACTTGCAGAATGAAGCTTACATTGTTCAAGGTTTTAGAGTTGGAATTTTTTTAAAAGCGACGGTTTCAAGAAGTGCGGACGTAATTTTGTATGAGCAATGATGGGAAATAGATGTATCGAATGAATGCTTAGAAACAATATCTCTTGTTATAGACTATATGAAGATTTCCTTAGTTGTGTAGTTAATTTGATTAGTATAGTTCTATAGACGGGGTGTTATCTATTTAGAGGCAATGTCTTTTGCTATAGACTATATGAAGATTCCCCTAGTTGGGTAGTTGATTTAACCAACGTGCTTCATAGATAAAATGTTATCTTCATATTCGTCATTTCCAGAAAGATCTAAGGGAAGGTTATTTCTAGAAAAAGAGGATCCTCAGCGCGATTGTTATCAGAGGGACAGAGATAGGTTGATACATTCTTCAGCTTTTAGGCGCTTGATGTATAAAACGCAGGTCTTCAGCTATTGTGGCGACGATCATTATAGGACCCGTCTTACGCATAGTCTTGAGGTGTCGCAAATTGCGCGCTCTATGGCTAGGCTTCTTGGGGTTAATGAAGATTTAACAGAAACCATAGCATTGGCTCATGATATAGGGCATCCACCGTTTGCGCATATAGGTGAGGAAGCTCTTCAGGAAGTTGCAGCTGAACACTATAGATTTGAGCACAATGCTCAGGTTCTGAGGATCTTAGGAGAGTTTGAGCATCAGTATATGGATTTTAATGGGCTCAATCTCACTTGGGAAACAATAGAAGGTTTGGCAAAGCATAATGGTCCGATACAGAAGCCACACCAAATAATAGAAGAGTATGATAGATTGCTTAATCTAGAGCTTAACAAGCAACCTTCCTTGGAGGCTCAAATAGTATCGTTAGCTGATGATATTGCTTACAGCTCGCACGATATAGATGATGGGCTTTTATCTGGTGTGATCACTTACCAAGATTTGCGACATTTGCCTATTATAGGAGAGAATATTTTGAAATTCGAAAAGGCTTTTCCTGAGGCAAGTAAGAGTCAGGTGATGTATAAGGCTCGGAGGCGAATGATAAGGTTTCTGATTCATGATGTAGTTGATGTAGCACGGGAAAATATAAAACGTTATCTGCTAAAAACTGTAGATGAGATAAGAGAGTTAGGATTCCCGGCTGCGAATTTTTCAGAGAAAGTGGGCAACGAGATGAAGGAAATTAAAGCGTTCCTGTATAACAATCTCTACTTTTACTACAGTATAAGAAAGAGCAGGGTAAAACTTAAAAGAATAGTAAAAGAATTATTTGAAGTTTTTTTCCACGACCCTCAGTGTCTACCGAAAGATTACTACGAAAGGTTCCGTATAGCTGACTCTACGAACAAAAAAGCTCAGCTGGTGTGCGATTTTATTGCGAATTTAACTGATAGCTCCGCAATTAGAGAACACAGACAATTCTTTAGTACCTGTGTCCTTGAGCGGGATTACTGATTTCTTTTCCGCTGAATAGGTAACAATTTCTAGTTAGTAGTTAGTGATAAATCGATGCAGTGGGAGAATGAAGGTATAGTTTTATCGAATAAAGGACTCGTTGAAAACAAAGCCGTAACGACTTTGTTTACTAAGGATTATGGGTTAAAACGCGGTTTATGTAGTAGGAAAGCAACAATTGATGTGGGGAACGTAGTCTACTGTAAATGGAGTGCTAGGTTGGAATCACAGTTGGGCTACTTCAGAGTTGAAGTAAAAGAGATAATTTCTCCGTTTTTGTTCACCGATTATAAAAAGTTGAAGCTCCTTAATGCGGTTTTAAGTATTTTGCTTAAGGTTCTTCCAGAGAATGAACCACAGAAGGAAATTTATAAAATATTTATCCAGTTGTTACAGGCATTTAAGTCGGAGACTTCTTGTTATTATAGGCAGTATATAGAAATGGACTTATCAATATTACGGCATTTAGGGTTTCAATTGGATTTGTCTCGTTGCACTGTAACTGGAGAAACAAAAAATTTATTCTATATTTCCCCAAAAACTGGTAGAGCTGTTACGAAAGCGGTCGGTGAAGCATACAAGGATAAACTACTTCTATTGCCACCGTCGCTATACAAAATTGCTAATGGCTTATCGCTGGAAGATGGGATATCTAAAGAGGAGTTCTTGGATTGTATCAGAGTGACAACTTTTTTTCTTCGGACATTCCTGTTTTTCTTACTACATTTGGACCTTCCATATCATAGAAAGTCTGTGTTGGATGGGATATGAGCATTTTTTCTTCTGGCACTCATACAGAGTTCTCATAGGAGTGTGCTGGAATATAAATTACAAGATGTGTTTTGTGGTCGTAGGTACCCCTCTCATTGTAGGTGTATTTTTGGTGAAAATCGCTATTATGAGAAAGGTGATGGTACATAACAAGCTGGAAGTTAACAGTTGAAGTTATTGCATTTGTTTGATACAATACACGGCGCGCTATTTTGCGCTATAACAATAAATGGTTTTTCGTAATAAGTATCTTGGACCCGAAGGCAGAATTCGGCACCTCCACCGTTTTGCGGGGGTGAGTTAGTTTCGACAGGTATTAAAAGCTAAACTTTTGTTCGGTTGAGTGATCCCGTGATTCACGACACTTTTTATAAGTGCAAACGACAATTTTGAAGCTGATTCTGCTGAGTACGCAGTAGCTGCCTAGTTTATAGGTAGTACAGCGCGGTTTGGGGCGGCCGGTCAACAGAACGCCCCAATTTTGTTTATGAAAGAGATTAAGTATAAGGCACTGGTAAACACCGCGATGCTCGGTGTTGTTCGCTCTGTGATGAAAGACGTCTCCGCTGGGGAAGCAGCAAACTTTTTCATTACTTTTTCTACACGAAATGCCTCTTTGTCAGATAGTCTGAAGAAAAAGTATCCGTGTGAGATGAGCATTATTTTGCAAAATCAATTTAGGAATTTGCAAGTTTCTTATGAGAGGTTCAGCGTGGTGCTCAGTTTCTCTGGCGTTGAGGAGTGCATTACTGTGCCCTTTTCGTCGATCTTGTACTTCCTTGATAGGGAGTGCAATTTTGCTTTGGAATTTCATGATTTAGCCAGCGAGGGTAGTGTAGATGAAGTTGATTCTTGTGATGCTGGTGGTGCTTATGTTCCTGGGACCGGTACTAAGGGGGAGCAACAGGGGAAGATAATAGATATTACTGATATGTTGAAGAAAAAGTAGTTTCTGTGTAGATTTGTTGGTCGTCAGCGTGTAGAGGTATATATGCCCTTCGTGGGGCTGCCTTTCCTTTTTGCAAGTGTTGGTGTTTGAAGCTGTGCGATTTTTACTCTCTCCTGTTTGTTTTCGTTGTATTCGGTCGAGCTTGCGTAGCTAAAATAAAAAAATTGAGTTGTGCTTACGTCAGTTGGGTTTGGCTTTTAGATGAGTTTACATAATTTAAAGTTGGTTTTGGCTCTCTATGTACGATGTTATAGTAGTTGGTGGTGGTCCGGCCGGGTATCCTGCAGCGATTCGGGCGAGTAGGAGTGGTCTTAAGGTTGCGCTTGTTGAGAAAAATAAATTGGGGGGAGTGTGCCTCAATTATGGGTGTATTCCAACTAAAGCGCTTTTACATGTTGCAGAGAAGTATCACTTTGTAAAAACCGGAGCGGCTGAACTAGGTATCAATGTCTCTGGTGTCTCTCTTAGCTTTGGTAGTGCGATCGCGTATGCTCAAGAGAAAATTAAGAAACTTGCTGCTGGTGTTTCCTACCTTATGAAGAAAAATAAGGTAGAGATTTTTTATTCTAGTGGAAGAATTTTGCCTGGTAAAAAAGTCGAGTTAGGGGATTTAGGTAAGACGATAAGTGCAAAAAATATCATTCTTGCAACCGGGAGCACTCCGAGAGAGATTGCAGGTCTAGAATATGACCATGAACTGATTTGGAATTACAATGATGCAATGACGGCAAGTAAAATGCCCGAATCGTTGTTAGTGGTTGGAGCCGGCGCTATAGGTGTCGAATTTGCATGTATTTACAATGCCTTTGGCAGTAAGGTGACTATCATAGAAATGCAGAGCCAGGTTCTTCCAGCTGAGGATACTGAAATCAGTAATCTTGCTGAAGCTGCATTTAAAGAAAGTGGAATCACTATACAGAAGGGTACTACTATTCAATCCTTAAAGAAGGATAAAGATAAGGTTCTTGTAGCATTAAGCGATGGAACCAATCTCGTGGTTGAAAGAATTTTGGTTGCAGCTGGTGTAGAGGCGAACTCTCAGAATCTTGGCCTTGAACAGATTCCTACAATAAGGATGAATAAGGGTTTTGTTTCTGTTGATGAGTACTGTGAAACAGGTGAATCTGGTGTATATGCGATTGGTGACTTAAGGGGATTCCCTTGTGTTGCTCACAAGGCAATATATGATGCATATGTTTGTACGGCAAAGATAGCGGGAAAAGAACCCATTCCTTTAGAAATGAATAGCATTCCTAGTTGTATTTATTCCTTTCCTTCAATTGCAAGTATTGGTTTGACGGAAGAAGCCGCTGTAAGAATGGGTCATAAAGTGAAAATAGGCCGTGCAAAAGCTGAAGGAAACGGCAAGTCAGTTGTACTTGGTAAGGATAAAGGCTTGGTCAAAACAGTCTTTGATAGCAAAACAGGGGAACTTTTAGGAGCTCACATAATTGGTTATGAAGCAACGGAGATTTTGAATGGTTATATTATTGCAAAAGCTTCGGAAGCAACAATTGAAAGTTTGAAGGCTGTTGTTTTTCCCCACCCAACTGTTTCTGAGATGATGTATGAGGCAGTACTAGCAGCAGATAATGAAGAAGTTCATTCATAAAATACAATTTTCTATTTTCTATAGTAGAGATATTGCTTTATTTATATTGTCTTTTCAGAAGGTAGATTTAATATAACTAAATGTCGCAAAGGTTGGCTCATAGCTCATTAAATGGTTTAGTAGGCCGTTTAGCGGAAATGATAGTGGCTCTACATCTTTCGATTAAGGGATATATGCTCTTATGTAGACGTTATAGGAATCCACATTGTGAACTTGATTTAGTCTGTATCAAGTCTGGGGTTCTACTTTTTGCAGAGGTGAAATTTCGGAGCTCGCTGCAAGCAGTCGAAACCACGGTAGATTACAGCCGTATGGAAAGGATGTATCCAGCTTCTGAGAGTTTTTGTAGTGAGTTTCAGTTGTACTACTACCTTGAAAGAATCTTTAAAGTCTTTCTCATAACCCCCTCAGTGATACAAGTTATAACGCTGTAAGCTGCTGTATAATAGGTGCTAACTTTTATTAATATTTTTTTGTGTGCTATACGATTCTGGCTTTTTAGGGGAAAATTTGGAAATCTCGCAATTTCTTTAAGTAGATTAGATGACCATCGAAGATAGAGGATTTATAGGGTTCTCTACCGAGATAAAGAGCTACTTTGCGTTCCAGCTAGACAAGAATAATGCTTGCGATCGAAAGGAGCACTACAAATGCCAGGATGTCCGTAAAGGAGCTAGTGATGATCGAAGATGAAAGAGCAGGGTCACCACCAAATTTCTCAATTATAAACGGAATTGCAGCCCCAAAAGATGTGGCAAGTGCAAACACAAGGGTGATAGAGATAAGAAAAGTAGATTCCAAGGCCAGATTGTGAAAGCGTAAAGCTATTATTACTACCATTAGTGCCGACATTACGAGACCGTTGCACAGCCCTACAATCAACTCTTTTACAAAAAGGCGTAGAGCATTACCTTGACAAAATCTCTTTGTAATTAGCGCTCTAACCGCAACTGTAGATGCTTGTATGCCTGCGTTTCCACCCATTGCAGCAATTATGGGCATAAGAATTGCAAGTTCCACGTGTTGTTGTAATGTTAGCTGGAAAAAGCCGATTATGTAAGACGAAAAGTTGATGCTTAAGAAGGTCACTATGAGCCATTTAATTCTGCGCATTACCGTGTTTGCAACGTCTGAGTTGATGTCCGATTCTGAGACTTTACCTGCATGCAAGATATCTTCTTCTGCCTCTTCAGAGATTACGTCCACTACATCGTCTATTGAAATTACACCGACAATGCTTTTACTTCTATCGACCACAGCGATTGAACGTAGAGAATAATCCCTAAAAAGGCGAGCTACTTCCTCCTGATCTTGACCTGTCTCTACAGTTGTTATATTTGTCTGCATCAGCGTCCTTACCAAGGATCTGCTCTTTGCACATAAGATATCATTAAGAGAGACACTCCCTATTGGGCGATTTTCCTCATCTACAACAAAGATTTCGCTTATATATTTTGGTAGCTGCTTTTGAACACGAATAAACTGTAAAACTTGTTCTATGCTCCAGTCTTTTGGGATAACAATGAAGTCTTTGTGGATCAACCTTCCTGCACTTTCTTCAGGATAGGCAAGAATTTCCTTGATTACTTTTCCTAGTTTTGATGGGAAAAATTTAACGATCTCTTTTACAAAATCCTGTTCGATTTCCTCAAGTACATCAACTATTTCATCTACTGGAAGAGAGGTAATAATTTGTGCGAATCCTCGAACACCAACTGTCTCGACTATTCTTCTCAATAATTCAGTTGGTATCTCCGCTAAAATATAAGTATGATGAATTAAGTGCTTGTGCATGAAGTGTTCTTGAACCTCACTTTTTGCGTTTATAAACGCATCTACAAGCTCTTTTTGATTCTGTATTCTATCTTGCTCAGGTATTTCCTCGGTAAGCTTCTTTAGGATAAGAGGGATAGTATCATTCATCTTCTTAACATTTACATCAGAATTCTCTAAAAAAGCTTATCTACCAACAAATTTCAGAGTGTCTGTGCCTGAGGGAAAGTGTACACCAATACTATTGTTGGTGTACACAGTTGAAACCTGGCCTAATGAAGTTTAGTCTCTAGTAAGCTAGGCACAATAGTCAAGTATTTATTTAGGATTTCATTTCCAATAAAACAAAAGCCTTTGGATTAATTACCTTTGCGCCAACCCTCTTAGTAATATAGAAAGAAACATAAGGTTTTGCGGAGTATGGGTCTCTTAAAACCCGCATTTCGCTTCTATCGACGATTTGATATCCGCGCTTGAAATCTCCAAAAATGATTGGATATTTCTTTGCCGAGCCTTGAGATTTATCAGATGTCGGTATTATAGGCATTTCTGAGCATTCAGTAACAGGTATTCCCATTAATGTATCGGGTTGACCTACTGAAATTCCTGGCTGGAACATATAGTGTCCTGTCTGTTCATACTTCAGACCTCTTATTAACTGGATACTCGCACTGTGCATAAGAAATGTTCCATTGACGGAAAACTCTCTTTGTAAGGAGTAATACAGATTCAGAAGATCTTCAGGAGTTATTCTGTCTTTCTCCTTGCTTGTGATCTTACAAATCTGGGTTCCGGTAGAATCTGTATTATGTTGAAGTATTCCGTGTGGTTTATTTTTTCCATCACCGGTAATAAAGGTTTCGTTTTCGAGTTGTGTAAATGCCAAAGCAGCCTGTTCAATTAACCACCTTTCTACGTTTATAGATGGATCATCAAGGACTTTTTGGGTGGTCTTTGGTTGTGTATAGAGCTCATAGGTATTTATTTCTGTTGTGATTATATGCTCTTTTGCATTGCTGTTACTTATCTCATCTTCAGAAACCCATTGTGCCTCCAATGCATCGCCGTTGCTGATGTAGGTTATACAGTCTGTTGAGATCATATTAACAGATGCTAGTTGTCTGATAGGAGAGAGCTTCTTCATATGCTCATGGATTGAGTTAATTAAGGTATCTGCGAGCGGAAAACCATTACTCTTTATTTCAATAGAATTTGTTGAGCCCTTCTTAAGATAACTCTTGAGTTGCTTCTTATAATGACAATCTTCGTGTATTTCGGTCGAAGTAAAAGGTCGTTTCACAGCCAAGTCATAGCCGTCTTCTAAATTTTTCAATCTTTTTTCATAACTCTGCAATCTTTCATTTTCTTTTTCTTTGAAAGATTTAATCTCTGTTTCGAGGCTTAGAAGTAAATTATTTACTGTTGTGTCCATTTAGTTGATTATAAATGAAAAATTTAGTTTATTTCGTTTATCTGCTTATGAGGAAGCAGAACATTATTACTACATAGGAATTTAGGTCTTATGGACAAAAGTGAGTCTAAGTACATTAGGGAATGTATTGGAGCAGTGGTACTTCAGAAGTGCTTTGGAAAGTTTTTTATAACTATCTAAAGCCAAATTATTTCAGTTATTATATTCTTTTCTGGGTAGATTGCTTGCATAGCCTCTTTGTATCGATGCATTTGTTTCTCTATGGCAAGATCGATGTTTTTATCTTTTCCAGTTTTATAATCTCTAATCGTTATTGTATCCTTTTCGAATTTCACATTATCCATTCTGAGTAGCTCGCCATCGAAACAGACTTCCAGTTCGTTTTTGCCACCTGCTTTGCGATTTTTTTCAAGAAAAAGCAAAACTGTTTTTTTGATTTCATTTTTTTGCTCGCTTGACAATTCTGGAGAATACTCTTCCAGAAATAAATCTGTCCATTCTTCAGCTTTTTCAACTTTAGAAATGTATTCGAGAATCTTATGTATTAATTCGCCCCGGACAATCTGAAAGGTCTTCTCAGAAACTTTTGTTACATCATCGATGCCATTTTCCGAGGTTTCATCTTCTTTGCAAGGAAATTTATATGAGTTTGCTAAATCACTTTCCTTGTTTTGTAGCTCTTGCGTATTTTTCTTGCAACAGTCGCTATCTCTTTCTCTGAGTAGACTGCGGTTTTCGTGTGATCTATCTACCTTTTTTTTAATTTCTACAGGATATAGCAGATCATTTGTATGGTAATATGCTCCATCTTGATCTTGTGAGCCTATTTTTACGATTCCGTTACTGCATGCTTCATACCAAGAATTCTTTTTAACTTGTTTACCAGTTCCCATAATGTACAATTCGTCCTCTGCACGTGTTAGGGCAACGTAGAGGAGTCTCAGGTGTTCGTATCGGAGCGATTCCTTTTTTATATTCCTAATTTCCTGTACGACTCTAATATGATTTTCGGATGAGAGGAGTGGTGTTCCATCCTCAGTAAAGAAAAAAATATCACGATTTTGTGGTACGTAATTACTGTCTACTATAAACACAATAGGTGATTGCGTACCTTTACTTCCATGAACGGTTGAGATAGTAACACCGTTTTCGTTGTTGCTTTTGATTTTTAGACTCGCGTCTTCACCAGAAAAGATGTAAACAAAATCATGTATACATTCCTGTTCGAGCGTGTTGTCTAAAAAGATGTCAATATAATATGGGGTTTCGCTTCCATAGTGTTTGGCTAATGTATTGACAGTCCTTGCGTCAAGGACTCGTGAATATATGTCGAAAGTCGTGCCGTAAAGTTCAAGCCACTTCTTAAGGACTTTTCCTGCATACGTGCCACAAATCTGCTCGAACAGTCGTTCCTTTCTTTTCTCAGCTTTGAGTTTTAGTAGAGCATTGTGGCTCCAGGCAAATATAGGAGATTTTAAGAGTGTGATCAGAGCTTCATCATCGTGTTTATAGATAAGAAACTTTCCTAGATTTATAAGAAGCTCAAACAGGGGATTGTTTTTTACTGTGAATTTACCCGTAAAATTCACGGGGATATTAACTGCACTAAGCTGCGTGTAAATATGGTCAACTAAATTGGTTCTGTGTGCAACAAGGATCAATATGTCACTTCCTTTTACAGGTCTGTTCTTTGCTTTAAGCATTCTACTCCTCTTAAGCCAATTTTCTATGGTTTCCCTTATAGAAATTGCCAGTTGAAGTTCTGCATCGACTTCTCGATCTTGTAGTAACGGTATTAGTTCTATGTAGCCCGGTGCTTCAGCTCTATTTGTATTATGGCAAATCTTTTCACTCGATGTTGTACAAAGTTGGACGTTTTCAAAGACGCTGTCAACGAATCGTAGAATAGCTGCAGATGATCTATAGGACTTTGCTGTCGTAACCTGAACAAGCTTATTTTGGGGATCTCTTTGTTTAAGTATGTCGTAAAACGCAAGATATATATCGGGACTCGCCCCCTGAAACCCATAAATGGACTGTTTGTAGTCACCAACTACGAAGATACTCTTATTATTTGTTTCATCTATGAGAAAATCCCTACAGAGATTGGATATGATATACCACTGTTTTAGGTTATTGTCTTGCGCTTCATCGAGCAGGATATGGTTTATTTTCGCGACAATTTCATAAGCATTCCATATTTCCATGTTTATAGCAGTTTCTATGATTCCGTTATGGGAAATGTAGTGCTTTGAAATATTTTGATTAATTTCTAAAAATTCAGCGAATGCCGATAATATATCTATACTTTCCGTTGCTAATTGTTCCAGTGGATCATTCTTAAGTTTCTCGATTATTTTTCTGTAGTCTAGGTGAAAGTTACTTAGCAAAGATGCTAGCATTTCATGCAATTTTCTCTCGGTTGTGTTTTCCGCGGTTTTCTTGGAAAGTTGACACCTTTCCCAAATAAACCGTGCCAGTAATTGGCAAAACATGTGTTGGTTTTCCTCATATATTTCTTTTGAAAGATGTTGTGGGTCAGACATTCTGATTGATTGCCAGCAGAACGAGTGTAGTGTCTGTATTTGAATAAGTGCATCGGCTGTGTGTACAAGTTTCCGGACATAATCCGGATCTTTTACAGTTCTGTTAATTGTGGAAAGCAAATACTCGTCCATCTCTGTATCATTCATTACAGAGAGCTTTCCCAGTATAGCGAAAATGCGGTTGTGCATTTCTGCTGTTGCTACCTTTGTAAAAGTTATGCACAGTATATTCTTCTCTTTGCTAACCAGCAATGATATTGCCCTCTTTACAAGCAAGGCAGTTTTGCCGCAACCGGCAGATGAATTAATCCAGACTGAGACATTGGGATCAGTAACTTTTTCTATCATTTGTCATAGCTATAGCAAGTGATACCGTTCAGGTAACCATGACAGAGCACCAAAAGATGTGCAATAGGTGGATAAGTAACGCTGAAAGAATTTTGATGTGAGACATGATCATATGATCCATCCACCGCCCAATACTTTACTTCCATGATACATAACACAAGCTTGGCCAGGAGCTATAGCACATTTGGGTTCCTCAGCTAGGGAGACCTTTAGGAGATCACTACTTGGATAAAGATATCCTTTTACCGTATCAGCGCCAGAACGCAGTTTGACCTCGCATTCTAGTCCAGCGGTTAATTCTTTTCCATCAAGCCAGTTTACTTCTTTCACGTAAAGTGAACGTTGTTGCAATTTATCACGTGTGCCAACAATTATGATGTTATTCTGAGCATCAATTTTTACTACATACAGTGGAGTAGGAGATGATAATTGTAAGCCGTGTCTTTGCCCAATGGTATAATGAATTGTTCCATTGTGTGTGCCGAGGACTTCTCCATTTGTTGAGAGTATTTTTCCTGGTTTCTGTGCATCCGGCCTAAATTTCTTTATCACATCCGCATAAGATTTTCCATTTACAAAACAAATATCCTGGCTTTCTGGTTTTTCCGAGATATCCACACTTAGTTTTCTAGCTAAGTCTCTTGTTTCGCTTTTTTTAAGATTTCCTAAGGGGAAGCGGAGAAATTCTAATTGTTCACGTGTAGTATTGAAGAGAAAATAGCTTTGATCTTTTGAAGGATCGATACCTTTATGGAGCTCTACACCATTTGTTGTGGTTAGTCGCCTTACATAGTGACCGGTTACGAGTGCATCGACGGATAGATTTTTAGCAATTTTCATGAGATCCCTAAACTTTACTGTCTGGTTGCACTTTACACATGGTATAGGAGTCTCTCCTCTGAGATACGACTTTGCAAAGTCTTCTATCACTTCTTTTCTGAAAGTTTCCTCCATATTTACCACGTAGTGTAAAAAGCCGAATTGGGCTGCCACACGTTTTGCGTCAAATATGTCCGACCCTGCACAGCAAGTTTTTCTGTTTGTTTGCGTGGAAGTGGAATTACTATGAAGTTGTAATGTTACTCCTATGACCTTGTAGCCAGCTCTATGTAGATAAGCGGCAACGGTTGAGCTATCCACACCACCCGACATAGCAACCATTACTTTTATGTCACGAGATGCTTTTCCGGGAATGATTTCTACAAGTTCTTGCATTAATTTCACAAACAGTTAACGAGCTATTATAACAGGATCATGATCTTGCTTAACACCCGATTAATATGTCCCTGTTTTACAATTTAAATTTGTTGTTTATTCTATGTGCTGTACTAACGATGGAGTTGTTTCTGTAGAAGGGAATTAAATATGGAAAAAATTATTCGCTACACATCCAGTACTAGAGTTGCCTGTTATGGAGAAGAAAATTCAATGCATCCACTTGTTTACCTAGATCTGCAAAGGGACGGGCGGGTTACTTGTCCTTACTGTGGTGCTATATTTGTTCACAGGGGTACAAATGATGACTCAGAGACGTAAAGTTATTCTAGATACCGAGACCACAGGTCTCGATATGAAGAATGGAGATCGTGTCATTGAAATTGGCTGTGTCGAGATGGTGGATTTTCGAATTACAGGCGAAATCTTTCATATTTATTTGAATCCTGAGCGTGAGATTTCAAAAGAGGCAACACGTGTACACGGTATCACTTTTGAGCAACTTGCTGATAGTCCAAAGTTCATCGATATAGCAGATGATTTTCTACAATTTATAGGTTCATCAGAAATAGTCGCTCATAACGCAAGTTTCGACATCCGTTTTCTCAATTCTGAACTTATTCGTGCAAGGCAGAGAAGATTGATCAAATTGGAAAATGTTATAGATACTCTTGCTATGGCGAGAAAGATATTTCCAGGTTCTCCGGCTTCATTAGATGCACTATGTAGGAGATTTAGAATTTCACTTGAGCAGAGAGAGTTCCACGGAGCTCTATTGGATGCGCAGCTTTTAGCTCGTGTTTACATAGAATTGAGTAAGGGTAGTCAGGTTAGTATGAGCTTTTTAGAAGGATCTAGCGCAAGTTCTGAGAAAAAAATGTTCAAAGAACGCGAGAAGCTCATTATTACGCCTGAGGAGTCGCTTGCGCATAGTGAACTGATCAAGCGCCTTAAAGATCCTCTTTGGGATGAAATTTTGGTGGAAGAATAAGAGTCATCTACCGATAGAAGTCTGCTTTAACTCGGTTTTTTTGACTAGTATACGCTGTGTATTTATCTTCAGTTTCAGCTTTATCTACTGTGAGTGCGAAAGGTGGTTTAGTGGTTATTTTCTTTCTTTTAAGAGCACAAAGCTTATGGTGATTTCTATGACCTACATATCCAAGACTGGACAAGAATGCTAAAACACTTGGTTTAATTTTCTGTGATTAGTGTGATAACGCCTGAAGAGAAATTGTCTGCTCTAAGGAGAATAATGGAAGATAAAGGGATAGAGGGTTTTCTTATAACTATTAGTGATGAATTCTTACTTGAATCTCCTCTTCCCTATAATAACCGCCTTAAATGGCTTACTGGATTTTGTGGATCGTTTGCTATGGTCCTCATTACTTGCGAGAAGGCGTATTTCTTTACTGATTCTAGGTATTTGATTCAAGCAAAGCTTGAAGTTTCTGAAATATATACGCGCCTGCAGTTTAGTCTTGCTGAAATTGAGCGTGTGATAAAGGAGAATTGTATTCGGAGAATTTGTTACGATTCAAGATTGCTTAACCGAGCTATATTGAGCTTCTTCCGGTGTCAGATGGAGCCTTTAAATTGGAATCCCATTGATTCCCTCTGGGATAGAGACACAATTTCTGTTGGAAAGGTCGTAGTTCACCCACTTTGTTATGCAGGGTTATCTAGTCAGGAAAAGTGCAAACAAATTATCAACGTAACAGGTGGAAATAACTATTTTTTTTCTAATTCAGAATCCGTATGCTGGTTAGCAAATATACGTGGTTCGGATCTTGAATATACACCTGTAGTTTGCTGTAGAGCCATTCTTTATTCAAATGGGTTGCTGAGGATCTTTCTACGTGGCCAAGTAGAGGATCTACCTTTGTTGGAAAGTCATATAGAGATTTTGCGATTGGAAGAATTACAGTTTTACTTGACCCAGTTAAAATCGGTAGCTCTAGATGAGCAGAAGATAAATATTTACTACTTAAATCTAATAAAAGATACAGATGTGCAAATTACTCATCTGCAGGATCCATCGGTTATTATGAGAGCTTGCAAGAACCGCATAGAACTTGAAGGTAGTATAGCAGCTCATAAAAGAGATGGCTTGGCTCTGACAAAGTTTTTAAACTGGCTAAAAGTAAATGAGTCTTCAGATGAATTAGCATCAGCAGAGATGCTATTAAGTTTTAGAAAAGAGCAGGATCTGTTTTTTTCCCTAAGTTTTCCTACGATTTCTGCATTTGGTCCACATGGTGCGATAGTTCACTATACTCCCTCTAAAAAGAGCAATCTGCAGTTCAAACCCGGAAATCTATACCTGCTCGACTCCGGTGCTCAGTATTTGGATGGCACCACAGACGTGACACGTACTGTTGCAATAGGGGAACCAACTGAAGAACAAAAGTTTTATTATACTGTTGTCCTGAAGGCGCACATTGGGCTTGCTAAAGCTGTGTTTCCAGTTGGTACTACTGGTAGACAGTTAGATGTACTGGCTAGATCTCACCTGTGGAGTTACAAACTGGATTATGCTCATGGTACTGGTCATGGGGTTGGAAGCTTTCTTAATGTTCATGAAGGGCCGCATTCATTTGGAAGTGAGGTTCCGTTAAAAGTAGGTATGATTATTTCAAATGAACCTGGTCTCTATTTAGAAGGGAAATATGGCATAAGACTTGAGAATCTTATGTATGTCAAAGAAGCTGGAGATGGTTTTTTGAGTTTTGCTCCTCTTACTCTTGTTAATTTTGATGAGAATCTAATACGACATGATATGCTTTCCGATGGTGAATCACAGTGGCTAGAAGATTATTCGTATTTAGTCAGGACAATACATAAGTGTTAGCACTTTTCTCTTTGAAAAAGCAAAGCAACGTACCTAGAAAACAACAAGTTAGGTCTAAAAGTGCGCGCGGTTTACTTACTTTTTGCTAATCACACTTTTATTTTCTTGAGGACAAAAAGAATGAGGCCTGCGCATTTGAGCTATCGCTTCCTCTAAAACACTCAGGCTGATAGGATCATTCATCCTGTGATCAGCATTACGGAGTAAACGGACTTCTGCGTGAGGAGCAGCTACATGTTCGAGTAGCCTGATGGATTTCTGATATGAAACAATGTCATCAGCGAGACTATGTAGAAGAATAACTGGACAGGAAATGCTTAAAACTTTGTCCAATATTAGGTTTTTTTTGCCATCCTCTAAGAATGACCTAGTGACTAGGAGCTCCCTGCCATTATCAAATGAAAAAACAAAATAACCTTGCTCTATAAGTTTTTGGCGTGTTTCAGGAGTAAGTTGTTTGTCTAGATCTTCTGTAAAATCAGGTGCAGCAGCAACCCCGATTAATCCCTTCACCTTTTCTGGTAAAGCCTTAGCCAATGCGAACATCATCCAACCACTCATGCTTGAGCCGATTAAAATCTGCTTGCCGGTGGTCACGTTTTTTAGCACTTCGAGTGCGTTTTGAGTCCAGATACTTATGCTGCCATCTTGGAAGTCTCCATCTGATAGGCCATGGCCAAAGTAATCAAATCTAGTAAAAGTAATCCCGTTTTCTTTGCAAAAAAGCCTTAAATGTTCCGATTTGGTGCTTGTCATATCTGATGCACGACCGCACATGAAAAGAATTCCATCATCAGAACGGCCTGCAAAGGTTTGATAAGCTATTTTTCCTGTTGGTGTAGACAAATATTGTGTAGACATCAAATACCCGATCTGCAAGAACTGTGCAATTCTAACTTGTCTTTTGTGGAAAGAAAACAATAAAGGAGCAGAAATCCTGATCCTATTGACCTCTCGATTCTAGAGCAGGGGTGCTGAACTCTAAAGAGCTCAAAAGCATACCACCCAGCTCTCAATATCACCAAGAGTCGTAAAGAAAGTTCATATTTATTCTGGCAGCGGGACGGGTGAATCAGAGAGACTACGTAGGTATAGTATTACATGTGCTATATCCTGAGGATTGGAAAGTCCCGCAAAGGACATTTTGGTTCCCTTGATGTACGAGGCTGGTTTGTATAGTAGATGTATCATTGAGCTATAATCCCAGGTACCACCTTTTTCCAGTAGAGCTTTGGAATATTTAAATGCATCCCCCAAGTGAGCTTTATTTTTTCCCAAGATATCCCAAAGATTGGGACCAACTTTGTTATGTCCACCCTTTTCAAAGGTGTGACAGGCAACACACTTTTTAGATAATTTTTTGCCCTCTTCTATATTTGCATCTTTAAAGAAGGTAGCCATATCAACGGTTGCCGGATCAAATTTATTTTTTTGTGAGTCTACAGTTTCAGCATTTGCAACTGCATATTGGTAATGTGCAACCTCTTTGGGATGGTAGAGAACGTCCACTATGTTGCTTACCGACAGAACCGTTATTCCAAATAGAAGCACAGATGCAAAAAGCTTATTAAATTCCAGACCTTTCATTAGAAAAATGATGACAACAGGCGTATCGCATGAGGAAATGATACACGAACTAACTATCTTTCTTCAATGGGCACAAAAAGCAGGTTGTGTATTTTTTTTATGTAGACAAGTTGCAGTCTTATTTATTATTTCTTCATTTGCGTTTTATTCCTGTAAAAAAATGAAATCTGCCCGTATATTGTCGGTGAGTACCTTTTCAACGGCAATTGGAAAACATTTGTGCTCAGCTTTGAGTATTCTCTTGCTTAGTGATTCGACGGTGTCGTTTTCAAGTACTGGCACAGCAGCTTGGATAATTATCTTTCCTGCATCAACCTCAGGGGTGACATAGTGCACAGTGCATCCAGCAATCTTTACTCCTGCTGCCAATGCTTCTGCTTGGGCATTTAATCCCCTGAATGAGGGTAGCAGAGAAGGATGAATATTGATGATGTCACATCCAACTCTCGATATGAAGTCCTTACTCAGTATTTTCATGAAACCGGCCAAACATATAAGATCCACCTTTACGTATGACAGTACACTGAGTATTTCTTTCTCTGAGGTGCAAATTCGTGTTTCTACACCATAAGTGTGGGCTATGCTAATACCACCGGCATTGGGCTTATTTGAAATGACAAGAGCAACAGAGAAAAATTTTTTTCCTTCATTTTTCGAAAAATCCAGCAGGGAGTTCATGTTTGAGCCCCTGCCCGAAATAAAAATAGCAACCTTTTTTCTCATTCAACCTTCAAAACGCAGAGCCTTATTTTCCGTTATGGGTACGTAAGTAAAGCAAAGATTTACTTAGAAGTGTCTTTAGCTGATTCTGATATAAATTCCGTTAGTAGTCGTACACCAAACCCAGAAGCTCCAGTGCTAGAAAAATGGGAAGTACTGTTATTCCATGCAACGCCGGCAATATCGAGGTGAGCCCATTTTGTTCCGTCGTTTATGAATCGTTTCAAGAATTGAGCTGCTGTTATGCTGTCGGCGCCATGGTTTTCTGTGGAGATGTTCTTCACATCTGCGACTTCTGAATTCACGAGATCATCGTAATTCTTTGACATAGGCATTCTCCATAGTTTCTCACCAACCTTTTTCCCAATATTTGCAAGGTTTTCGGCAAGTACATCATCATTGGAGAACAATCCGGCATGATCGTGTCCTAAAGCAACAACTATTGCTCCTGTGAGTGTAGCTACGTCTATTACTTGGTTTGCTTTTAAGTGTTCTTGCGCATACCACAACGCATCTGCGAGTACCAATCTACCTTCTGCATCAGTGTTGAGTACCTCAATTGTTTTCCCAGAGGCCGACTTCACTACATCTCCTGGACGTTGTGCGACTCCCGAAACAGCGTTTTCAACGATTCCGAGTACGGCCGCAACATTGGCTTTCACACCTTTTTTTGCTACAGCATGGATTGCGCCCAAAACTGTCGCAGAGCCAGCCATATCCGATATCATATGCCACATTCCACGTGCTGGCTTAAGTGAAATACCACCGCTGTCAAAAGTAACACCTTTTCCTACAAGAGCAATGTAAGGTTCATCTTTGTCCACTGCACCGTTGTATTTTACCACCGCTAGTCTCGAAGGATATGCACTTCCCTGACCAACGCCTAAAAGTGCATTCATGCCTAACTTCTGCATGATCTTTTCATCGAGTATTTCAATTTTTAGGTTTGGAGCTGTTTTAGTAATTTCTCTTACAGCATTGGCGTAAGTTTCTGGATTAAGGTGATTTGCGGGTTCATTTATCAGATCCCTAGTTAATTTAATTGACTCAATTAACGGCTCGACTTTCTCTCTGAAAACCGAACAGATGTGTTCGTAGTTCTCAATTCCAATTACAAGTCGCTCTAGCGTTATGCTCTTATCATCGACCTTTTTCGTTTTATATTTATTAAATGAGTAGTCTTTTACCTTTGCCCCAAAAGCCAGATCCAAGGCATAGTCATCTTTCAAACCATCTAAAAGTACTGTCGCAGAAGAAACATTATTCTTCTTCATGAGCGAAGCAATCTGCGTTCCTATTTTCTCTGCGGTGTGAGCACCAAAATCTTTTTGCTTTCCAAGTCCAATGAGACACAGTTGTTGCAGTTTTGGATACCCTTCGACAAGGTCACTGAGAAAAATACAAACGTTTTCGCCAATTTTTCCGGTAAATGAAGTCGAAGCAATGCTTTTGGAGATAAACGAAGAGCTTTGTTGATCCAAAATAGAAATCCTTCCAAAGAACTCAGAATTTTCATACAGTCCGCTGAATAGAATAGGCTCACTTTGCATTGCCTCTACTGGACTCAAAAAAAACACTTCCATAATAACTCCTAGAAAAAGAATAGCGCAGTGCTCTGAAAAAACGACGGGCGAACGACCAGATTCGAACTGGCGACATCCAGTACCACAAACTGGCGCTCTACCAACTGAGCTACATCCGCCAAAGTGCACGTCACGGCAAATGGCGATTATACTTTAACATCTTTTGTATATCAAACAGTATTCCAGATAACCTCGAGGTTATGGAGGTGTCGGGTGTCAAATGCATTGCAGCAGCACATACCTTTTGTGTGTTGGGGTAATTATTCATGTGTGGGTCTCTTATTCAATCGTAGAAGTATCACAGAAGCCTCCTCAGGATCTGAATGTTAGATTGAGTTTCATCAGGAAGAGGATATAATTTTCGGGGCTGTGCATGGGTGGACAGAGTGATGTGTTTTTGCACTCATGCAGGGGTTTTCCTTACCGCAGTGGATCGATGATAAGGGCCTTTCATAGGGGGATTGGATTGCTGAAGTCAAGTTATAGAGATTGTGGAATTGGTGAAATATCAGAGGAGCACGTTGGTGAGGTTATAAAGCTCGCTGGATGGGTTTTTAGAAAAAGGGATCATGGTGCGATTCTCTTCATTGATCTGAGAGACGCTTATGGTGTGATACAACTTGTCGCATCAGAAAGTATCGATGGATTTGAAGAGCTCAGATGTGTCTCCTGTGAGAGTGTAATCACCGTTCAGGGTTTGGTTTCGGCAAGATCACCTGAAACGATAAATAATTCGCTTCAAAATGGTAAAATAGAAGTTATTGTTAACTCCTGGAGCGTGAATTCCCATGCTTCTTCATTACCACTTCAAGTGGATTCCGAGTTTCCTTATCCCGAGGAAACACGCTTGAGGTATAGGTATCTCGATCTTAGGAGAGACAAACTCAAGAAAAATATCATACTTCGTTCAAAGATTATTTCTGAGATACGGAAGTTTATGGAGGGCGAGGGTTTTACAGAGTTTCAGACACCAATACTTACTGCTACCTCACCAGAAGGGGCTCGCGATTATATTGTTCCCAGTAGGATTCACAAGGGAAAGTTTTACGCTTTGCCTCAGGCGCCACAACAATTCAAGCAGTTGCTTATGGTTGCTGGTTTTGATCGATACTTTCAGATAGCACCATGCTTTCGTGATGAGGATTCTCGAGCGGATAGATCTCCTGGGGAATTTTATCAATTAGATGTGGAGATGTCCTTTGTGGGACAAGAGGAAGTGTTCGAACTGATGGAACGCCTTCTAACGCATATCTTTTCAAAGTACTCAAATAGAAAAGTGTCTGGGAGTTTTGAGCGTATCCCATATGAGGAGTCGATGCTTCTATATGGGACGGATAAGCCTGACCTTAGGAATCCAATAAAAATTGCTGATTTTACTTCCATCTTTGGGGAATCCGGTCTTGCAATTTTTGCAGAGCAAATACAAAAAGGAGCTGTTGTTCGTGGGATTCCAGCCCCAAATTGTGGAAATAAACCAAGAAAGTTCTTTGACGAGATGATAAAATATGCTACCACAGAGCTCTGTGCTCGTGGGTTAGCATACCTTTGTTTTGATAGTGGGATTCCTAAGGGACCGATTGCAAAGTTTTTATCTTTTGAACAAATAAGTGAGATTGCCAAAAAGGCTTGTCTTAGCAAGGATGATGCGATTTTTTTCTCATGTGATGCCGAACAAGCAGCTACAAAGATTGCTGGTGCCGTTAGAAAGAGACTAGGACTAGAACTTTCTCTGATTGACAATACAGAGTATAAGTTTTGTTGGATTGTTGACTTTCCATATTTTGAACTAGATGAAACTACTGGGAAATTAGATTTTTCTCATAACCCTTTTTCTATGCCTAAGGGTGGTTTGGAGGCTCTTAACGGAGATCCGCTCAAGGTTGTATCACAGCAGTACGATATTGTTTGCAATGGGGTGGAACTATCGAGTGGTGCTGTAAGAAATCATAAGCCAGAGATAATGTATCGTGCTTTTGATATGCTTGGCCTGGATAAGGAATATGTTAATCGTGTTTTTGGGGCTTTAATTGAATCATTTCAGTATGGCGTACCGCCACATGCTGGGATAGCACCTGGAATAGACAGGATGGTGATGCTTATTGCAGAAGAGGAAAATATAAGGGAGGTAATTGCATTCCCAATGAACCAAAGATGTGAAGACTCTCTAATGAGAGCTCCTTCTCCTGTGGAGACAGAAAGATTACTTGAATGTGGTGTCAAATTGGTAGAGTAGGGAACAGTAATACCGAGTGCCTGAATCAGACGTGGGAGTACTAGGATGTATTTTTTTCCTTTGATTTTTTACCTATCAAATCTTACTCCGCCGGCCAGCTTACTAGTTCTGTCTTTCTTATCCTTTGCAAAAGTTTCTTTGTTCTTTGTAAGCTTGCGCAAGCTGGAGTTTTGAGGGCTAACGATTGCGACTATATTGTCGTTAGTTGGCAGATTTTCCTTATTAAAATCTCCTATTAGTCTTCTATAGATAACCAGCGCAATTAAATTTTTTTAACTAATCCGTTAGGGGCATGATGGAGTCGTAATTTGTGTCCCAAGCACTAGGTACCGTGATATTTTTTCCATTTATGTAGTAGCCATATTATTTTGTGGTTCCATTTTGGATTGAAAGACAGAGAGAGTGTTATTTAAACTATTACGAGTAACTTTTAGTTTTAAGGCTTTCATTACGCCTATCGTAGCAAGCACTGCACATTTAAGATGTTGGTTGTGATCAGATAGTTTATATGTTTTTTGCGATCTACCTATCTTCACTACAGCAGTGTTATTTGAATGGCTAAGTAATCGGACATCGCAATTCTCATTTCCCCCAAAGGAGATGATTGTTGCTTTGTTTTTTCTTGCTTCTTGGAGGAGTAATTCAGTATAAGGTGTATCAAAATTAAGCACGGCTACACACCCGTTTTGAAAAATTTTTGCTTTTTCCCTTACAGTGGATTCTCTTAAGTCTATCGACCTAGCTGGGTGGAATCTGATATCCGTTATTACTCCTACCTTTGGAAGTGTAATTTGATTAAATAGATCAATATTTCCACTGTGAGTTGTATCAACTTCTAAAACCAAAAACTTGCATGGAAAATCTGCGTTTAATATACCCAGAGTGAAACCCGTAAAATCCCCAGCACCATCTTCGTTATAGCATGTTTTACCGTAGTTCTTGAGTAATGTAACAATTAAATTTTTTGTTAAGGTTTTACCACTGCTGCCAGTGATGCCTATAACAATTGGTTGATAATTTCTTATTAAGATTGCAGCTAATTTTTCCATTGCTCGCAGTGGGTCATCAACCTTAATGATAGGAATTGGAACTTTCGGGCATGCGGTATCTTTCTTCGTAATTATTGCCAATGCACCATTCAAATATGCAGTCTCTATAAGATGATGGGTATCATGGTTCTTTGCATCTGCTGTAACGAATATTTCACCCTTTCCAACTTTTTCATAATCCATCGAAAACTTGCTTCTCGAGATGTCAATTTTTGCTTGGTATTCACAAATTAGCTCTGCCTTCAGAATGCTTCTAATGAGATCCGCAGTTAGTAACATAAGCAGTACCTATTGACCACGCATTGGTAGCAGATATTAGGTATTTTACGATAAAAGTAAAGCAAAATAATTTATTTTTTTTATATTTAACGTAATATTTACATAACAAACTAACTTAAATATAGAACCGAAAGCATAACATATAAATTTTATTGGGAATATCGATTTTATGTACTTCGAAAAGGTGGCATAATCCGTTTTTTGCTGATTAAATTTGAGTTCATTCTAGTTGTAAAGGTATAATGGAGGTTCCGGAAAAACTTGTCTGTAATGAACATAAGTTACCTTCGTTTGAAGCTTAATACGCGTAGTTTTACCAATAGGTTTTTCTCATTTATGTGCGTTTTTTGCGCCTTTCTTCCGGTAGTTTTCCTTTTTGTACTCCTCTTTAGTACTTTTTCAGGAGCATATAAAGCTCTTCAGCAAACAAAGTTTGCAGTTGACCTGGAGAAGGTAGGTGTTGCATCTGGTAACTCTCGTTACGAGATACGGGAAAAGTTCATAAGCTATTTGAAAGATCAGCTTCCATGGGAGGAAGATCCTTTTACTATAATGAATTTTTTTAGTAACTATGCGGTAGACGAGGTGTTAGAAGCCTTGAACGTTGGAGAAAAAAAGGTTTGGACGACAATTTCCGGCGAAGCAGATACAGTCCATAAATATGGACACTCCGGGAGTCCCGGAATGAAAAAGGTTGTCCAGTATTTTTCCGAGCACGGACTTTTGAAAAAGGCATTCAATTATAAACTTTTCATTAATCCTGATTCTAGAGATAGTAGCCAAGCTGGTATAGTAGGTGCACTAATCGGGTCTTTGTATACTGTATTTGTTAGCTTGTTGGTTTCTTTTTTTATCGGTGTTCTGACGGCTTTGTGGCTTGGTGAATACAGCAGTAGAAGCAGTATCACGAGAGTCCTTGAAGTGAGTATTAATAACCTTTCATCTACTCCGCCGATTGTATTTGGTATACTTGGCCTAACGTTCTATATAAATTTCCTTGGCTTGCCTAGATCTTCCTCTCTGGTTGGAGGACTGACCTTAGCATTTATAATGTTTCCTATTCTAGTGACTTCTTCTTTACATGCGATCAGGAGCGTACCCGATAATATAAAGCAAGCTGCGTTTGCTCTGGGTGCATCAAAGGTTCAGGTTATCCTGCACCATGTATTACCCATTTCAATGCCCGGCATAATGACCGGAACCATCTTAGGGATTGCAAGGATTTTAGGAGAGTCAGCACCTCTACTGATGATAGGAATGGCTGCGTTTGTTGGTAGCATTCCGGAAAGCATCAAAGAGCCGGCAAATGTTTTTGCGGTGCAGATCTACATATGGGCGACTAGTCCTGACGTTTCAACAAATGAAAAGACTTCCATTATGGTACTTGTGCTTTTGCTTTTACTTCTTACGCTTAACTGCGTCGTCCACTTTATCAAAAAGGTATTTCACTACGATTTCCACTAAGATATTATGAGTTTGTCTCTGAAAGACATTTCGCACCGTTACGAGCATTTTTCTATAAAGAAGGTTTGTTTTGAATGTTCTAGAGGGAAAATTGTTTGCTTAGTCGGTGAGTCCGGAAGTGGGAAGTCGACGCTTTTACGTTTAATAGCTGGTCTGGAAAATCCTTTTTTTGGTACCATAAAGATTTTGGATAGAAAAGTCTTTGATCATGTAGAGAAAATTTCTGTCCCGACTGAGAACAGAAATATTGCAATGATTTTTCAGCACTCTTCACTTTTTCCGAATAAGACTGTGCTTGAGAATGTCCGTTTTGCTTTAAAAAAGACTGGAAAGGGTAGGATTGCTGAAGAAATGATTGAGTTAGTTGGAATGACAAAGTACAGTGGTGCTTTGCCTTTTCAAATCTCCGGGGGACAGCAGCAGCTTGTCACATTGGCTAGAGCTTTTGCGCAGTTTCCTGACATCCTCTTGTTGGACGAACCATTTTCGAATTTGGATACCACCTTACGGACGAAAATAAGGGAGGATATGATTTCTCTCATCAGTAGCAAGAATCTCACTACCGTCATTGTGACACACGATCCCTACGAGGCGTTAGAAATTTCCGATACCATAGTTGTTATGGATGAGGGAAAAGTCGTTATGCAAGGTGTCGCAGAAGAAGTTTACTACAATCCCGCGGATAAAAAGACGGCTGAACTCTTTGGTATCATTAATGTGATAGAAGGGCAAATTATTAAGAATAAGTTTTGTTGTGATTTTGGAAGTTATCAATTAGAAGGTGAATTTCCTGACATTGAAAGAAAAAATGCTTATGTAAGGCCGTGTGGCATAAGAGTGTGTTTCTCAGGAGAAGGGCGTGAGGCGACAGTCTGTAAGGTGAGAAGTTTTTCTAAAATATTTAATGTTGAGTTATCTGGAAAAAGCTACTGGGTACAGGGCTCCGTGGATGTTTTGCCAAAAAAGTATGATAAAATCTTCCTTCGATTAGATCATAAAGATCTAATTTTTTTTGATTGATAAGGAGGTTATATGTCATTAGGACCCTGGCAGATATTGCTTGTTTTTCTTATAATTCTCGTTCTTTTTGGAGCTGGAAAGTTGCCTCAAGTCATCTCGGACATAGGTAGAGGACTTAGGACACTAAGAGAAGAGCTTAAAGATTCTGAGAAAAAAGCGGAGCGTTAGCGTCTCTCGTTTTTATTCTGGTGGCAAAGCAACTTTTGCTTTGCCACTCCTGAGTTAATCGGACTTTTTCTAGCTGTGCTTTTAACTGCTTGCAGTTGGTTCTTTTCTCCGTCCTGTTTGGTTCTGGGGATGCCTGTTGTTGGATTGTCCGTTTTTTTGCTTAGGGTGAGACTATTTGATCTTCTGTGTTCTGAATAGCGAGGTTTGAAAAAGCTTGTCTTGGATCCTATTTAGCTGGTAATCTTTTTAAGTCGCTAATGATTCGAGATCCCAGCATTTATGCCCGACCACTTAGAAATTGCAGGAAGAAATTTCACCTCTCGTTTGATCGTTGGTACTGGTAAGTACAAGAGTTTCGATGAGACTGTTAAAGCAATAGAAGCCTCTGGTGCCGAAGTGGTCACAGTTGCTCTAAAAAGGGTGAACATTACTGATAATAAACGTGAAAGTTTGCAGGATTATCTCGATCCTAAGAAATATACTTATCTTCCTAATACTGCCTTCTGTTTTACTGCGGAAGAAGCAGTTCGGCATCTAGCTCTGGCAAGAGAAATAGGCGGCTGGAACCTTGTTAAAGTAGAGGTTTTTTCAGAGAAGGAGTTTCTTTATCCGGATATGCAGGAGACGTTAAAAGCAGTCAAAATTTTGGCTGGAGAAGGATTTCACGTTATGCCGTACTGCAATGATGATCCCGTAATGTGTAAAAGGCTAGAAGAAAGCGGTGCGGTTGCGATTATGCCACTTGCAGCGCCGATAGGTTCAGGTTTAGGTATACAGAATCTTTTTAACTTGAAGGTTATTGTGAAGCAATCTAAGGTTCCGGTGATAGTGGATGCTGGAGTTGGTACGCCATCAGACGCTGTAATAGCAATGGAAGCTGGTTGCGATGGGGTTCTTATAAATACTTCAATAGCAAAAGCGCGTTTTCCTCTTCAAATGGCAAAGGCGATGAAATATGCTGTTCATGCTGGTAGATTAGGCTACTTGGCTGGTAGGATGTCACCTCAACAGTTTGCTTCTCCTTCCTCAAATAGTTCGGGTATTGTTTGAATTTATTGTTAGATATGCTCCTTGTCCAGAAAAGAATTTGAGGCCCTTTTAGTTTTCCGCTGCCCCTCTCGCATGTGTGTACATATTGCATGCATTTCCTAGGAATGATCCGTTAGGGAACAATGAATCTTCAGTCTGGGTTTTGCTGCTTCTAAATTTCCAGGGTAGTACTCTGTCTGTTCTGCGCTTTCCTCTGATATTTTTTGTTAGAACGACAGCTTTCCCACGCTAACACATTTTTTTCTTTGGAATAAGTTCTTCCAGATGAAGAATTCAATATAATGATTTAAAAGAAGTTTGAACGTAACACATGGTGTTCCTTTACTGAGTGCACCCTTATGTACTCAACTTTTTTTGTAAGTAAGATAGCGGATATAGGAAGGGTGAAATTTACTCCAGGACACTGATCATTTAAGTGCTTAACGAGCCTTTTGTTTGAGTGACCAGCGAAAATCGGCAAGGAGAAACACCTTAGGCTTTCTACACTCTTTATAATTGTATAGCACTGCTGATTCGTTTTCCCAAAGCCTAAACCTGGGTCGATTAGGATATTTTTCCTTGGTATACCTATTGACTCCAAAACTGCTAATTTTTCTTCAAACCAGGTTTTTAAGGTTTCAATGACATCTATATTATCCGGAAGGTTAAGATCCCCTTTTACTGGTATGGTTAATGCATGAGGTAAGACAAGTGGAAAATCTACCTTGCCTTTTCTAACAAGGAGTTTTGCTACTTCCTCTATATTTTTCTGACTGTTAATAAATGTAACGCCGTTTTCTAGAGCAAATTCCACCGTTTCTGGATTGTAACTATCGATCGCTGCAACGATACCATGCTTCTTACATAGCTCTACTATCTCCGGTAGGATTCCGTCTAGGCGGTTTATTTCTTCCCTCTGTGAAATTGGATCTCCATCTGGTCTTGTTGACTCCGCACCCATTTCTATTATATCAGCGCCATTTTGTATCATGTGCAGTGCGTGCCTTATAGCATCATCCTTCTTAAAAAATTTTCCTCCATCGAAAAATGAATCCGGGGTAATATTTAAAACCCCAACGATTTTTGAAATCATTATCTTAAGTTTTATACAAATATAGAGCAGGATATACAACTTATATACGCTCCAGTATAAGGGAGTCAACAGTATACCTGCTTGGTTCAAGATCTACAGATTCGGATCAGTTATAACTACACTTATGCTTATAGTGTATTCACTGAGGTGACATTTTCGGACAAGTGAAATCAATCGGCATGGTAATAGTGAAACAGGAGATCTTATAGGTACGGTAATGGTGTATATACCTTATACGCGAGAACTAATATTCTTTTAGTTGGTGCGAAAACTTTGTGTCTTTACTTTGTGGACTAATGTGATCTTCAGAAGTGAAACTCCTTCTAGTGTTTCTATTGTAATTAAGCAAAGCCTGCCTCATGTTTATTTTACAGATTGGATGACGCAGAAGAGGTAATATTTCTACTGTTGGTTTGAGCGTAAAGTACCGGTTCAGAACTTCTTTGTGCGGGATCCTGAGTTGTTTTTCGAGTAGGATAGCCTTTCCCCAAAATAAGATATCGATATCTATAGTTCTTGGGGAATACTTACCTAATTTGATCCTTTTCATCTGCTTTTCTATCTTTTTGAGGCGATTCAGTGTCTCGAATGGCCCGAAGAGTGCTCTTCCGATAACAACAGCATTGTGATAATCCATATTCCACTCTTCAGGAGCATTCTTTGTTAGAAGCGCTTTCGTTTTAATCATTGGAGAAAGTATTTTTCTTGTCACAGGTAACTTTCTTACCGCAGCTAAAATATTTTTTTTCGTATCACCTACGTTTGAACCCAGGCCAAGTACTACTAAATAATTTCTCTGAAGCATCACCAGAGGATCATAATGGAAAAGTACAGGGCGGTATTGTATAATGCCTCCCTGAAATATAAAAGATTTTCCTATATTTTTATGCATTTTGGGTTCAGGTATTTTAGCAGCGAGGCGGTTTTACCTGGTCATCCTGATAAGATAGCTGATCGGATCTCAGATTTGGTTTTGGACACTTATCTTCAAAAAGATCCTTCATCCAGAGTAGCAGCTGAAACAATGGTGACTCCGGATAGGGTTATTGTAGCTGGTGAGATCTACGGTCCAGAGATTACCAATGCAGAGCTGGAAGAAAAAATTCGCTTGTTTTTAAAAAGTGTAGGATATGAAAAACACTTATTGGACTGGGAATCTTTGGAGATAGTTAATCTTTTACATGAACAGTCCCCCGAAATTTCTGCGGGTCTACGGCGTTCAGCTAAGCTAGGCGCCGGTGATCAAGGTATCATGTTTGGATACGCAACTGATGAGACGCCTGTTGGTATGCCGGCCCCGGTGTATTATGTGAGGGAAATTATTCGTGCCATAGGAGAAAATCCTCTCTTTGGGCCAGATGGAAAAAGTCAGATTACAGTTGAATACGATTTTTCTGGGAGACCAGTTGGAGTTACCAATGTAGTTGCGTCAGTACAGCATCCGGTAGGGATGTCTACACAGGATGTCAGAAATATGTTGTTGGAAAAGATAATTTCTGTTTTACCTAAGGATTGGTCATTTTCAGCGGATAGTGTCATTATTAATCCAGCCGGTGCATTTACAATAGGTGGTCCTAAAGGGGACTGTGGTCTGACTGGAAGAAAGATAGTTGCAGATACTTATGGAGGTGTAATTCCAAACGGTGGTGGTGCATTTTCTGGTAAAGACGCAACTAAGGTTGATCGTTCTGCGGCTTATCTTGCGCGGTATATTGCGAAAAATATAGTTTTTTCAGGTGTGGCAAGCAAATGTGTTGTACAGTTATGTTACGCAATTGGGATGGACGCCCCATTAAATGTGCAAATTTCCACGCCCGGAACTACTGCCTGTGACGAGGAGATTTTTTCTTTGATTGGGGATAAAATTGATTTCTCTCCTTTAGGTATATCCGCCCTTCTTCATCTGGATAGGCCGATATATCTAAAAACATCGACAATGGGTCATTTTGGTCATTCATATAGTCCTATGGATATGTCTTTCAAGTGGGAAGATCTCGACTTAGTTCCCGCAATACAGGAGAGACTAAAAGAAGTAAAAGAAAGAGTAAGTTGATCTCACTTTTCGCTGGCTGGCTTGCGTATGGTGATACAAATTAATTCCTCCGTGATGCGTGTCAGTATGACCTCCGTCTCGCTACCTAAGTCGGCACATACTATTTCAAGATTACTTCTCTCTGAAATGCTCGAGGTTTTCTTGGAAAAATCTTCCCCGAATGAATCACTAAACTGATTAACCCATCGCATTACCGTCGGTGGGGATACCGAAAATATCTTTGCAACGGAGTTCATCGAGATCCCAGAGAGAAAAAGCTGCACGGCATGCATCTTTAAACGAAGTGGTGCTCCGTGCTTTTCGTTCCTGCTGAACTGACACCCACAATTCAAGCACTTATACCGTTGCTTTTCTTTTGTTTTACCGCTCTTGATAAACTTCACACTGTTGCACTTTGGGCAATGCACTGCAGAAATTCTCGGAATTCAGAAAGGTGGCTTTTTCATGTCAAAAGGCATTGGAAAACCTTTTAACAAGTTATCTTCAAAGGATTCTTCATCCTTTGAAGCGAGATCTTTTGCGTGATTGTACGCAGCAATTATGAGGTCTGAGAGGATGCACATATCTTCTTCCAGCTTCTCATCTATTATTATTTCTTTAAGGTCAAAGTTTCCATCGATTATAACCTTAACCATTCCACCAGCAGCCTCACCTGTATAACGAGCATTATCCTTTTTTTGTTTGATATCACTCATTTTTTTCTGCATTCCTTTGAGCATTCCCTGAATGTCCATACGAATTACCCCACAATAGTCGATTACTCTCTCCCTGAGGGGATAGTAGCATTCCTTCCTTAATTTTGCCAGCTTTGCGTTTTTATTGAAGAATAAACAAATTTGAAGCATAAACAGGTCTGTATAGTACAGTAGAGCCTTCAGAGGGTTTACTCTAGATTTTTCCTATATAGAGAACAATCTATCTTGCTATTGTCTTAAAAAAATCTTTGTCCCACACACTGTGCTGTGTTTGTGTTGAATATTTCTCATCCGTTCACTATGAGAGACTGTCTGGCTAATTTTTATATTCGAAAAATATAGCTGCCAACTCAGCGACTACATGCTTGAGGGTTGCAGCTTCTATAGCTATTTATTAGTCTAACAATTCTGAACCACCAAACTCTTTAAGTATATAGTTGGTCAACTCAGCAGAATTCGTACTGTTGTTCTTAGATATTTCAGAATTGCTAGGAGGCGTTGTACACACTTCATTTGAAAAAATCTTTATAATTTCTCCTGGAGAAGGTAAGTCGGCTATATATGACATTCTGATTACAGCAAGCTCAGCAACATTGTGATCGCAATTAAAAGATTTAATTTCCTCAATGCTGGAAAGCATGCATTGTGCAAGTCTACAAAAAAATCCAGACTTACTGTCATCTCTAGCGGTGAGTTTATCCTGGATCTTTTCGTTTATCAATGCCACAAGCTCCATAAAAATTGTAAGCATCTCGTGCCCTTTGGAGTACAAATCATTTAATTTACCAAGCGAGGTTTTGCAATCACCTGCAATGATGGAGTCCAATAGCATGTATACTTCAGATAGGTCTGCAAGACCCATCTTGTTTCTTAAGACATCTACTGTGATTTTTCCTTCAGAAGGATGAAGAGTAACTTGTTCCAGAAGAGATAAAGCATCTCTAAGCGAGCCATCCGCTTTTTCTGCAATGAATTTTATGGCATCTTGAGCGATTTCAATTTGTTCTCTCTCAGCAACTTGGGTGAGTCTTTCCGTGATTACGAACCTACTTAACCTCGAAAGTCGATAATGTTGGCATCTTGAGATTATAGTCGCAGGAATCTTTTGCAATTCCGTGGTTGCGAGGAAAAATTTTACATGTTGCGGTGGTTCTTCAAGTAGCTTCAACAGTGCATTAAAGGCACTTTGAGAAAGCATATGAACTTCATCAATGATATAACTTTTGTATTTCGAGAGAAGCGGCTTGTAAAGCGCACCTTCTATCAACATTCGAACATCTTCGACGCCTGTATTGCTTGCTGCATCAATTTCCAGAACGTCCGGATGGGATCCATTCAGTACTGATAAGCAAGAATCACATTTTAAACAAGGCAGAACATCCATCCGATTTGAGCACAGCAGAGAAAGAGTCACTGCTCTTGCTGTTGTTGTCTTTCCCGTTCCATAGGGACCTGACAGCAAGACAGCACCAGCAACCTCATCTCTCGCTATTGATGCGGAAAGGCACTTGACCAGAAAATCCTGCCCAACAATTTCATTGAGTAGACGCGGCCTATATTTGTTTGCAAGCCCTATGTAACCCATCCTAACGCGAGACAGACCCATTACAAACCATACACGGAAAAACTATGTCCACGCAACAGCTGCAGACTTTCCACCTAAGCCCACAAAATTGGGCTTAGGTGAACTATAGAAAAAACAGGCAGCCACTCTCACCCCGGGAAAAAAGCGAAGAATACTCGAGCAAATTCAAACGTAACAGCATCTCTTTCCAGACGAACGGGACTAAAAAGTCAAACGTTCAGATGCCCACCTTTTAATCTGATTTCTTCCATTCCATCCAGAAATCTCCACAAAGCAGAAGCAAGCTCAAGAGCTCCTTTCCTTGCTGACTCTTTCTCGTGCTCGTCCATTTCTTTGATAAGATCTTCACATTCTTGAGAGTGCCACTTATCTGCTTCTTCATGCACGGAAAAGAACTTCAGCGCCCTTTCATCATTCACAGAATGGAATTTCTTCAGGCTGGCTATTTTTACACGTGCTATTTCGGGAATTTGTCTTTCATACGCGTATAAGGCGCCTATACCTTCAGCGACAGAGCTATTTGACAATCTAAAAAATGTGCTGCTTAAGTTCTTGGTTGTTTCAAGCAACTTTGCATTTCTAACTTTTTTACTCTCTAATCCGATGAAGGAACAAAAATCCAACCACAACTTTGGGTGATTTTCCTCTCCCTTTTCCTCATCGATTAAATTGTCAAGCAACACCTGCCTAGTCTCCATATCCAAACATTTTGAATGAAGAGTACTAAGGTACCTAGGTGTCTCATTGACGTGATTAAAGTACTGGCAAGCGTACTCTTGTAAATCTCTTTTAGATAATTCCCCTCTTTCCCAAGCTTGATAAAAGCAGTGTCTAAGGAGGGATTTAGGTTCTAATTCTCTTGCAAACATCGGAAGACAGAAAAAAGCACAAGCAGAAGTAAAACACAATATTGAACTGTTTTAAAGTGTTCACTTGACACTAAAAGTAATTAACGGTCGGCTGTGTATGGCTAGATAAATTCCTGCATTCTTGAATATAACATTCGTGTAACATAGGACCCTCTGAGTGGAAAAAAATCTCAATAAAAGCTGCTATCCCACTATATGGGTGGTTCTGTAGTACAAAGTCTCCTTTATTTTGTCTTTTCGATCCCATGGTAACGTGTTTGGGATTGAAATTATGAAATAAGACACTTATATCTTCTCGAGTAGACTTGGGACTTTTATAGCTAATTCATGGAGAAAACAGAGCATAAGAATACTTATTCTTTTGATGCGGATGCATCGAAGGTTTTGAATTTGGTTATACATTCTCTTTACAGACATAAGGACGTTTTTCTTAGGGAGCTCATCTCCAATGCGTCTGACGCTCTGAATAAACTACGTGAGGCATCTTACTTTGATCAAGAATTACTTGAAGATAACCCTGAGCTTGAGATTCTTATCTCTCTTAATAAGGAGAAAAAAACATTAGAGATCTCGGATAATGGGATCGGAATGGACGAAAAAGAGCTTGTAGACAACTTAGGAACAGTAGCCAGATCTGGAACTGAGAAATTTTTGGAATCACTTAAGGACAAAAAAGTCGATTTAATAGGGCAGTTTGGGGTTGGATTTTATTCAGTCTTCATGGTGGCAGATAAGGTTGAAGTGGAGACAAGAAAGGCAGGTACAAAAAAAGGTTATATTTGGGGATCTCGTGGAAGAGATAGCTTCTATGTTGATGAACTTGGTGGAGGTGTTTCTAGGGGAACAAAGATCAGAATCTATCTCAAGGATAATTCTGAGGAATTCTTGGATAAGTTCAAGCTAGAGCACGTTGTTGTAACAAATTCCAATCATATTGCCTTCCCAATATACCTGATTGACGAGAAGGGTGAGAAAGATCAGATTAATTCTGCGAGTGCTATATGGACGAAGAACAAAACTGAAATTACTGATGAAGAACATCAAAACTTCTTCCGCGATGTTGCACATGTAGGAGGAAAGCCATGGATGATCATCCACAATAAAAATGAGGGTAGCACTGAGTATATAAATTTGCTCTACGTGCCGTCCATAAAGCCGTTTGATCTCTACAATCCTGATAGGAGGACTTCTGTAAAACTGTACATAAAAAAAGTTTTCATAACCGAAGAGAATGTACAGTTAATTCCTCAATACTTGCGGTTCCTAAAGGGTGTAGTGGACTGCGCTGATCTTCCACTCAATATAAGCAGGGAAACACTTCAATATAATAATGCACTTGTTAAGATAAAGAAGTCCTTGACTAATAGGGTGCTTAATGAGCTTAAAAAAAGGGCAGATAGCAATCCTGAAGAGTATATCTCTGGGTTTTGGAACAATTTTGGGGCTGTTTTAAAAGAAGGCCTCTGTGAAGCTATGCCAACAGATGAAAGGGAGCGTTTATTTGCTTTGTGTCGTTTCTATTCTCTGAAAAAGGAGAAGCTTGTCAGCTTGGATGAATACATACAGGATATGCATCCGGAACAGAAAGAAATCTACTGTCTAGGCAGTACAAGCTTGGAGAGTGCTAAAAATAGTCCTCAGCTTGAGGGTTTTGTTAGCCGTGGGTTGGATGTGTTGTTTTTTACTGATCCAGTAGACGATTTTTGGATAAGTGTTTCTCATGAATATAAGTCGTACAATATTAAATCGATTACCAGGTCTAGTATTGATCTTGATGCTTTTGCCGAACTTGAAAAAGCAGGACAAGAGGTTCAACAGCATCACGATAAAGAGATAGATCGTTTGATAGCAAAAATGCAAGAAGTCTTGAAAGATGAAGTTGAGTCTGTAAGAATCTCGAAGAGACTCACGGAAAGTCCTGTGTGTCTTGCCGTTCCAGATGGTGCAATGGATATAAGGATGGAGAAGTTTATGCTTGAGCAGAAGCAGCTTCATTCTAGATCAAAAAAGATTTTGGAAATCAATACTTCTCATCCTGTCATTGGAAAGATAATTGGGAAAATCGATCTTCCTGAAGTAGATGAGTGGATACTTCTTCTCTATGACCAGGCGTGCATTTTACAAGGTGATGAAGTAAGCAATCCCATGAGAATGTCTAAGGCGCTAACCAAGCTGCTTTTGATGACATGATCTGGGGTGGCTGTCTTGTAAGTATAGTGCACTAGAAACCGTTTTTAGATGCTGAGTTTGTTAGTAGCATTTTTTTAAACTGTTTTGGGTATAATCGGCACCTTATCCTTGGGTTTGCCGTTCTCTTCTAGAAAAGGATGTGTTAGGCTGTTTTGGGGTTTCGTTTTGTTGTGTTCAAGCGATTTTTTGCTTTATAGTGGGCTATGCAGGGTCTATACAATAAACTTTTGGATGCTATCAGTTGTGGCAATAACTCTCTTTTCTCTCAACTCACTAGACGTGTCGAATTTGATTATTCGGGGGCTGCTTATGATGAAGTCCCTCTTTTTAATGCAGTAGTTTCAGCTATTTGTATAGAAACTCCAAAAGACGAGAAGAGCATTGCCGATTTGCTTTCTGTACGAACAAAAGAATCGGCTACTGCAATTGCAGGATTAAAGGCAAGAATAGCGGGTAGAGAGGAAATTTTCGGAGATTTATGTAAACATCTTCGTGTAAATAGTTTGATAAATTTAGCAGATTTTGCCACTGGTCTCACACCGATACAAATTGCTTTGGATGCTAATAACGTCACTTTAGTAAATCGATTGTTCGTGAACGGTGCGCTGAGGGATGCCAGATGTGATATTGATGGGGTTTCTGGTTGTACTTTGTTTATGAAAGCGCTTAGTTGTGCAAGTAGTAAGACTTCTGTGGAAATGTTAAAAGCGGTTGCTCGTGGCACGTCTGATGTTCGGCAGTTGACTACAACAGATAAGACAGATAAGCAGCTAGTAAGTGACCTACGTAGCTATTTTCACTCTCTTGCGTCGAATTATGAAGAAGCATTAGCAGTTTTAATATCTTCAGACTGCGACGGGAAAAACATATATCATAGGGCAATTCAAAAAAATGATTCTGAAGCTTTGCAGTGGTTGAAGAATCTTCTTCTATCAGAGAAACCCATCATTGAGGAGGCACAGGAACTTCTGGATGATATTAATCTGTCAAGTAAATATAAAACACAAATTCTGCAAAGTGCTCGTTATGCGAATGATAGGTTTGTCCGTAGAAGGAAAGCAGTAGGTGCAGCGGATGTGGTATTTAATATGCCGTGTGAAGGCCTCACTCCAACGGAGTTCATAGTAAGCAATATGCCTTTTCAAGCTGCTGAAGAGTTTGCTAGGAATGCAATGATTGGAAGCAGTGCTGGAAGTACTTACATGTCTCTTGCGGAAATAGTTGACGGTGGGACGGATTCGCCTGAGTTAATTGAGATTGCTGATGCAATGGTTCGTTGTGCTCCAGAGAACGTGTGTGCAAAGTTTTTTGCTGGTCGCTCTGGTTCGATTCTTTTGAGAAAACTTTGTGATTTTTGTGAAAAGCGTGATGGTGCTATAAGTGAAAAGTCACTTATTGCTTTCTTGATAAAAAATCGCTTTCCCTAGCTGCCTAGAACTTGTCGCGGAAGGTAGGATCAATGTTGAGGATATCCTACATGAGGTAGTTGAAAGTCGTGACCCCAACAGGATTGCTGATATTGCTGTTTATGCTCCACCGAAATTTTGGGAGCACGAGAATGAGGCAGGATATAATCCATTGGAGCTTGCTATTGCAAATGATGATCCTGCTTGCGTTGATGCGATTCTTCAAAGCTTACAAGGTACCTTGGCGACTGCAAGTACTCAGGAAGAGGTCAGCGCGAACCAGGAGTGTATAGATAGGCTTCTTACAAGGGTTGGTAAGATATCTGGAAAGGCAGTCTTGCACTTTGCTGCTGAAAAAGCCCCTGAGCTGGTGGATAGGATTCTTGACTTATCTTCTAATGGTGAAGCCTTATTAGGTATTAAGGATGCAAGAGGCCTCTTGCCGGTCCACCATAACAGAGATATAGAGGCTTTTTATCGACCTTTGTGTGCGAAAAAATACGGTGTATCCGATACGGGACCAACAGCGGCTCAGATTGACGATCTGAAGGAAAGTGTCATACTCCATAAAAAAATTGCTGATGGGGATAAATCTGTCCTGCAAACACTATTTTTGGAAGATGAATCCAATGTCTACAGATGCATAGATACCGCTGGTGGTACGAAAAGCATTCTTGAAGTGGCTGCTGAAAGCGGTAGGTCGGATTTGGTCAGGTTCATTCTTCTAGAACATAAGAAATTACAGGAAAAAAGTAAAAACAAATGTAAGGAACTTGAAGCTGAGCTTGAAAAAATAGCAGTCCTCCAGATTCCTGAAATGCGAGAAAAGTTCAATGATCTGGAAGCTGAAAGGATGTTTCAAGACGGGATGCAGCGCGCTAGGTCTGATTCAATGTCTAGCCATGCTAACGCAACGCTGTTAAGGGTGCTTAGTACCCAGGAACCACAAGATTGGCATCAAGAAGTAATAAATAGTGCAGATTTACGTGAAGAGACGCTTGTTGCAACACTTTTGGATAGTGGTGCAAACCCACTAGTTACAGCTGTACAAAGTGGTAACAATCCGGTTGCACAGAAGATATTGTCAGAAGCCAAAGAGTGCGCAGATGATGATCTCAAGGATAGTCTTATCAAAAATCAAGATGTTGTGGGCCTTTTGAGGTATGGCTTTGGATCAGCTGGCTTATATGATGCTACTTCTACTCCGTCTAAGGATCCTGGAAAGTACAAGGCAGAGTTTGAGCCTTCAAGAGCCGCTTTTGCACTTGTGCGTGAGGAAATGAATGTTCTTAGGGCACAGGTTACCTCAAAGTTTTCTGGTAAGGGTGCTTTGCTTACCTATGCGCATGCTCTTTCCATGGATACACCTGAAGCAGATAATATAAAAGATAAGTTAAATGGCTTTGAAGATGGAGACAGAGCGCTTCTTTCAGTGCGTAGCCCAGATGGTCATAACATAGGCACTCTCATTGCTGCCTTTGGTGGTATTGCGCAATGGCAAGCATACGCGAACAAGTATAGCAAGCTAAAGGCTGCAGATAGTGGTGGTGTTTCTCCTGCGGCGAACGTGTCTGCTGATATAGGCAGTCCCTTCCAGGTTGCGCTTCTGGCAAAGCACTTTGCAAACAGTGGTCCGGAAAAGAGAAGGAGGGCAATCCTCTTTGATTATTTGGTACAGCACTACTTAGATGATGTTTTTACTCCAAACGTGAATGGGGAAAATCTTTTGCACACGGCTGTCAGATGTAACGATGTAGAGGTGCTAGAGTTGATGTTGACGCATGCTGCCTATACAAGTACCGTTACTTTTTCCGCCTTGAATCAACGGAACGGGGCTGGTAGGAATGTTCTGGAGCTTGCTGTTTACATGGATAATGCTTCAATGGTTAAAGTGATGCTTGAGAGTGTGTTGGCACGCCATGGGGCCGGTGCTACGAGCACTTTACTTCTCAAATCGCACCTCTTACATACTGCGGTGGCGACAAATAATGAGGCGATGCTTAAGCTGATTGCAAGCATGCAAAAAATGCTTAATGTGATTACTGCTCCAGAGCAGAAGCTCTTATTGGAGAATCAGAAAGATCCGCAGGGTAGGGATCCATTTGTTCTTGCTGTAGAAATGGGAAACTTTTCTGCTGTGAAAGTGATGCATAAGGCTGGACTGCAAATGAATGTGGAGAGTGTTAAAAGAGCAATTGCAGGGCTTCCAGCCAGCTTTGATGAAAATGAGTTGAACAAATTGATTGAATTTCTCAAGTTGAATAAAGGTGAGTCAGCTGCGCTTCTTGCTGAACGTGAAAAGCGTTTAAGAGAAACTCTTCCTCCAAAACCGCTATTGGCTGCGGAGCCCCAAAGCGCTAAAGTAAGAGAGGGATTTATAGATCAGGTGTGCTGCCTTGCAGAAAATGAATCTAAACTATTCAAAAAGCAGTCTTCTCACGCACACAGTAATGTTCTTTCAAAATTTCAACAAGAGTATAACAAGAGCGCTGCGTCTTTAAAAGAAGATATTACGAGTGACAGGATAGATGCTGCTCTTGCTAGCATGCGCTTGTATGCAGGTCTTATGGACTCTGCAGATGACAGGGGCGGCATTATAAATGCAATACTAGAATCCAATAACTTGCAATTAGCTAAGATTGCTGTGCAAGGTTCAAATAAATTCATAAAGAACTCTAGTGGTGATAACTTGCTGAATTGTATTATAAAGCGTGCTAGCGATGAAACCTTAAGAGAATTGGTTGCCGAGTGTATGAGGGCTGGCTATAGTATTGCTGAGATTTCAGGGGATGAGACAAGCACCTTTCAACTACTAGAAGCAAGAGATCCAACCTTTGCAGCGGGATTAAGAAGTACGTATGAAAAAGAAAGTGCTAAAAGCACCAGTCTAATGAATTGTTTGGAGGATGTTCTGCAGTCTGCAAATGTAGGTGAGAAATCACGTGCAGCTTCTGCATTGCTAGCAGAAATGAATTCTTTTCCCAAAGGCTATAATTTCCCTGTTTTTTCACAGATATTTTCGCAAATACTCAGTGAGGAGATTCATGGTGAGCACTCGTTGGTTACGAAGCGTCTTGGTATGCTCTGCTATTTTTTCAAGGGAGTTTCATACTTTGGAGAAAAAAGCCCCGAGAACGGGGATACAGTTCTGCATATGTTATTTAAAGTGCTTAAAAGCGCTCCCGCAGCTATTGTTGAGGTACGTGATGCTCTTAAGGCTGTTCTTGCAAATGAACATTTTTCTCCTGAGTTACTTTTGGAGAAAAATTACTATGGTGTTTCGGCCTTGGATGTGTTAGCAGGTGTAAAAGGATCGGGGTACCTTTTAGATGTCATTAGGAAAGCTGTTCCAGATTTTGAGGATAAAATTAGCTTTGCGAGAATGTTGATGCTTTCTGTACTTGAGGCAGACTTAGACGAAACCAGAGAATTTTTGGAACGTCATCAGGGTTCTCTCTTAGATGTTAATGCTGAAGATGAAGATGGTATCTCCAGTCTTGAGTGTGCCATTTTGAACAGTAATGTTCCTATGTGCAAGCTTCTCCTTGAATATGGTGCAGAAATAAATACGATTGATGCTTATGGACGCAATTTTCTTGATAAGCTACTTGATCATTCTCTTGAGATAGGTGTTCAGCCTAATCCTGAGATGGTGTCTCTACTTGTAAGTAGAGGTGTAGATTTGATGCACTCTAGCGGAGGTTTAACTACTTTAGAACGATTCAAGAGGTTTGAGCAGAAAAGAGATGTGCACCGTGCTCGTTTAGCTGTCCTGATGGATAAGCCTGAACTCTGCCAGGATGATTATACGGAGTTGCGCGTTTTAATGAATGCACAGTTGGACCGAGATTATTGTCAGATTCTCCATGAGGCTGCACTTGAGCGTGAGCGACTTAATAAAGAAGTGAGCGGACAGGTCGCAAGTGCGTTATATGTTGCAAGTAGTGTTACCTTTGTCAAAAATATAAAGTCAATTGTAAGTGCTCCATTCAGATTAGCAAAAGATAAAAGTGCGGCAAGCATTGTTGGAGGTGTGTTGTGTGTCAACGTTGATGAGAATGCTTCTATTGATACTGATGAACTTTTTTCTTCTGCAAAGCCCTATGGAATACGGTGTAGTAATTTATCGTTCAATGGGGGCAAGGATGTCGTTAAGGTAGAAAGGAGAGCGGATGGTTTAACGAACTATGTTCCTAAAAGTGGGTGTGTCATTGTCTCGGTTGAGGCGAAAGTGAAGGGAAATGACAAGAAAGTTGACATATTCATGAATAGTGATGGTTCTATTTCTTTTGGTTCCAGAAAGAATTCTGATAAGTTGACTTCTCTTTTCAAGGAGGGCAAGATTGACTTCACTTCTTCGGGCGTATATGTCGATGGTATACCACTTGAGAAAGCATTCGGTTCAGCGCCTAAAAAGCCTGTAGTGCATAAACAACTTCATGAGGTAGCAAAAACTTTGAGGGAGGCCGGTGCTTCAGGCGCAGAAGATGTTCATACCCACCAGGGGCACGCACCGACTGGTGGGACGCAGCACGTTGCAGAGCGCAGAGGTGATATAACATAGAAACCGTTATTTAATGTAATGGCCGGCTTTGTACATATTATAATTACCAAGGGCAGAGTCTGTTAATGTTATGGATGAGTGAACTGTACAAGGTCTTCTTTTTATGTTTTTCAGGTATTGCGATGTCTAACACTCCTTCAGAGGAGTAGTCTATTTTTTCCAGAATTCTTCCATATGGGTCAATGACCGCAGAAATACCGGTAGTAGTTGATCTCACAACTGGAAGGCCATATTCTATCGCTCTGATACGTGCCATTTGTAGGTGTTGGTACCGTGCAGTGCTATTTCCAAGCCAACTGTCATTCGTAAGGTTGACTATCCATTCGGCAGACTTTTTTCGGCCAACAAAAGTGCTAAAAATACTTTCGTAACAGAGGATTGGTGATGCCTTGATGCTATCTAACACCTTGGTGTTATCATTACCCCGAGTAAAACTACTCATGCCATTAACAATCTTTTTTATTGGTATTATGTTTTCAAGAGGTACATATTCTCCAAATGGGATAAGTTTGACCTTGTCGTAATATTCTGCGATAACCCCATTGCGAAGTACAAAAATTGAATTAAATAACGCGTTTTTATCTCTACGTGTTCCGGCAGCTATGAGAGGTTTTCCGAGAGCTTGACTCACGTAAAGCGTTATATCTGTTTCAGGTCTCGAGAAAAGGAACGGTAATGATGATTCTGGCCACACGAAATAGGTGATTTTTGCTGAAGGTCTAGAGGTGCTCAATTGAATGTACTTTTTGAGTACCATCTTTTGAAATTCGGCTGTCCAAACCTGCTGATGAGAGATATTTGCCTGCACTATTCTCACGACTTTTGATGAGTATTGTGTTGGATAAAGGCTCAAACGTCTAAGGCCAAAGCAAAAAACTGATATGAATAAAATGACTGAACAAACACAGTAGATTCTGGCTTTTTTTGAATCTTTGAAAAGAAGTTCTCCAATTGATCCAGAAATAAATGTTGTGAATGCTGTAAGTCCAAAGATACCAAAAAGTGATGTTAGCTGAAGAATCTCTAGATGGTTCCATGAATAACCAATGAGGTTCCATGGGAAACCACCAAAACACACTTCTCTTAGGTACTCTGATCCTGTTATTATGATAGAGAAGCTAAGTGGATTTTGCATTGCGATTGCCTTAAATAGAATAAAGGCGCACGTGAAATAAAGAGAAAGAAAAATAGAGAGTACAATAGGAACTGGTATGATCAGCCACCATAAATTTTGTATATCTGTCGCTAATGCAAAAGCAATCCAATATAAAGAAGTCAAAAAAAAGGCACTTCCAAAATGGACAGAAAACAAGAAGGTTTCCCTCATAGAAGAAGATAACCTTAGTTGTTTATATACAAGTGCAAGCGCAAAAATCAGAATGAGCGTCAAGTGAAAGGGTGCAAACCCAAGCGTCATACACACTCCTAGGAGTATTGATAAGTATTTTTCCGATACCTTCATGTATAATTTGCTTTTGCTTCCCTGAGAGTCTCGAATATCGTTTTATTATCAAAGAAGATTCTCGGTTTCCACAGGCTACCTTCAACATTAATGTCAACGGCGATTGGATTGCCGTTAAGATTAAAGAAAACACGTGCAATAGAGGAATTTTTCATATCAATAAGACCGAAATGCGATGAAAAAACACCACTAGTTGCCTGGGTTATAAAACTAAGTGATGCACCTATAATACCGTTGGCAATGTTTCCTGAACCGTCAATTTGAAAGAGGGGAGTAGCCTTCTCAAAGAAACCAACTCTGATAACCTCATCCAATTCTTTTATTGAATTTGCTTCAACTAGTTTCTCTGGAAGACCATCTATATCACCCCCTTCTAGAGAAATACTAGGAGCATTAAAAGTGATTTTGCCGTTCAGATTTCTAACTATTTGAGCAATACTAAAACCTTTAGAAGAAAGATCACCCCGGATATTTGCTTTGCCAGAGACGTAATCGATTTTGAAATGTTTTTTTAAAAGTTCTCCGAGATCTAGGTTAACGGCCGCTATCGATGCAATGATGCTATTTTGTCCTTGGGTAAAAGTGAGATTTGCAACCATTTCAAGGAGTAAGTCTTCTTTTTTGACAGAGAACTTAGTTAGTTTGAGTGTTCCATTTTCTGTCTCTGCTGAAATTGCAAGATTCAAAGGGGGCTCTTCATTATTGATAGCAAAAATATTATTACACTTGAGATTAAACTTGCCACTTAGATTATTAGGAATATAAGGGAAAGAATCTTCGTTCCACTGTATTTTGAAATCTTTGTTGTTTTCTTTTAGAACGTTAAACAGGCTCGGGGGCTCAATTATGCTTTTATCGAATTTATTTCCATCAAGATCTATTTCTAGAATATTTGCATCCTGAGCAAACCTCACCCTCCCTGTAAAACCCATTTTATCCGAATCTACAGATATATATGAAGCATTATTCCTATTTTTTATGTGGTGAACAAAATCAATATGGGAGATTTCATTCTTTCCAATTTTTGTATTTTCTAGCTCGAACCTGACCACCGTATCCAATTCACTAAAGTGATCAAGGAATGCACGAACATTGTCTTTGATAAGCTCTTTTAGCTCCAGCGAGCTGGCTTTGAAATCAGTCCTTATTTTCTTTAGGAGTCGATTGTACTGAATTACTGCATCAACCGCTATTTCATCTGTGAGAAATTTACCACTATTAATGAGGAACATATCCGGGGCAAAAATAAAATTAACTGAAAAATTGAACTGCTTTCCTATCAAATTTGTAATATCCACATACCTCGTCAATAGTGGTGTACCGTTGATCCATTCAGGAACTGTACCAACGCAGTTCCCCTCTGCACGTAGGATAGGATGTTCCCTCAGATTTCTTTCGACAACACCTTTTGCAGTAAACGTCCAATTTTTTGATTGAGAAGAAAAATTATCAATATACGAGAACTTACCTTTATCAATGAAATCAAATTGGATCCCTACAGTTTCGGCCTCCCTAAGCTTAATTTCGTGTGCAACAAACTTTAATTCTCCTTCCCCAAGAAAGTCTCTTTGGATATTTAGAAATGCTAAAAGAGTTCCTTCGGGTGAGCTATTTGTTACACGGCTTAGGTCCACATAACTACTATTGATCTCAACTTTATTTTTTTCGTTATTTTGCGAGACATTGATCACCGACTTCACTAAGTCCGAATCAATCGTTATCAAATAGTTGTTTTTGTTCTGTTCGTAGTGACTACCAATGACGAAGCTGCTATCTTCCTTCGGGTGATAGGAAATACCTGTAAATGTAGAGAGGATTCTAAGTAGATCGTTCCCGCTGCCCGAAATGTGTTTTTCTTTTTCTGAAAGCAATACCTCTATTTTATCCTTCTTACTCGAGAGCTTTACAAGCGATTGGTTTTTTTCTTTTTCCAGGCTTAAAAGAATGTTGTAAGACACTTTATCAGGTCTACCAACTTCACCAGAAAATAGGACTTCTTTCTCTGAAGCAGAAAATGTCCCATTTTTTATGTAAGTGTTAATTGAATAATCGGGGACAATGAGCTCTACATTTTGAAAGTGTAAGTTGTGAAACTTCAGCACAGGGAATTCATTCGTGTCGCTTAATGTGACTTTTCCATTTTTGAGCACAATTTTCGAAATCCGAGGCTTGCCGAAAATGAATGAACTTGGTTCGAAGTCTATATCAAGTTCTTCGAACATATACCGGGATCCAGACACATGCTGAAGAAAATTTAAGGATGTAATTTTCAACCCCAGATTTAAAAAATTGATGGATATATCACCATGAACTTCGATATTTCCACCGAGTAGATGGCTTATTTCATCGAGGTATTCTCTCTTATGAGAGTTAAGTTTTATAACAAATCCGCCAAGAAAACATAAAATCATCATCAAAAGAAAACAAACGACAATTTTAGGAAGACGGTAAGAAGCCATATTCGAAACCAGAGGATAAAACTAAAGAAGATTAACAGAAAAACTCTCTCCCAATTAAAGCTAGCAAATAAAATACTAAAAATCGTTGTTCTGCAGAGAGATAGATGATAGTTTTGTTGCTGTCATTCCCGTATTTACATGAGTTTTCCCAAAACACACGGCCGTATTGTATATTACATGGAAGCGGCAGTAAATGCTTCGCTTTTTGGACAAGGTTTTACTGCTGATAATCCCTCTGTTGGATGCATTATCGTGAAGGATGACGAGGTAGTTGGAAAAGGTGTCACTGGGATTAATGGTTCTCCACATGCGGAAGCGGTTGCTCTGAAAGTTGCCGGTATAAAGGCAAGAGGCGCCGACTTGTACACCACACTCGAGCCCTGTGCACATCACGGGAGAACAGCACCTTGCACAGATTTAATTATTGGATCCGGAATAAAGAACGTCTTTATCGGAACTAGGGATCCAGATACCAGAGTTAACGGTAAAGGGATACAAAAGCTTCGGGAAAGTGGAATTGTTGTTACTACTGGAATTTTAAAAAGGGAGTGCTGTATTAGCAACATAGGGTATTTTTACCGTCAAGTTTTTGGGAAACCATTTGTTACCCTTAAGACTGCAACTACCCTTGATGGAAAAATTGCTTGTTTTAATGGCAAAAGCACTTGGATTACGAGTCCTGCTCTGAGGAGAACAGTACACATGCTAAGACGTATATCTTCGTCTGTTATGATTAGCTATTCAACTCTTAAACATGATGATCCACAGCTTAGCTGTAGGCTACCTGGTGTGAAAAAAGAGTCGATTAAAGTAGTGCTTGATACTCGAGGTGAAATTTCTTCTCCTAATTTTAAAATCTTTAATGACGGCATTGTCTGGTCATTCGGTAAAAAAAATACATTCAAACATAAGAATTTCTTTAATTTTGAAGCTAATCTAAACGGGGAAAAGTTGGATCTGGGAGACATCTTACAGCAACTTGGAACGATGGGTATTAATAGCGTGTTGGTAGAATGTGGAGGCAAATTATTTTCGTCGTTTGTAAATGGAAATTTATTCGATCAGATTATCTGGTTTAGATCCAATAAAGTTGCTGGTGGTGATGCACTGAGTTGTTGCAGTAATTTGAATTTCGATCATCCTTCGAAGTTTATTAAATTAAGAAAAACCAACGAAATAAAAATTCACGATGAATCAGTTGAGTTTTTCGCTAATGATAATTCTGGGAGATTCAATACTGTTTTAGGAAGTTTATAGTAGCTAAAAAATCACTTTATCCATTAGTTGGAGCTTGTATCTCTCTTAAGAGCAGGTGTGTTGTTCCCAGTTGTGAATTCTATGAGGGTTTTTTCTTCTATGATTGCAATACCAAGTTCATTGGCTTTTACTAATTTTGAGCCCGCCTTTTCTCCAGCTACAACATAGTCGACTTGCTTGGAAACACTGTTCAAAACTATACCACCAGCTTTTTTTACGATCTCTTTTGCTTCTTCTCTAGTAATTGAGAGAAGCGTACCTGTAAAAACAAATTTTTTCCCACTAAGTGGGCCACCTATACTAATGGCATGATCAGTAATCATGACGTGATTAGATAAACTTTTTACCATATTGCAATTATCTGGATCACTGAAAAAATCCAGTAAAGATTCACAGACACAACTTCCCATACCATCGAGATTCCTGATCTCATTTTCAGTTTGAGTGTCGTCTTTGAGTATGGACATTTTGTCAAACCAGTTGGCAAAACTTTTGAACTGCTGTGCAAGCATATAAGCAGTCTTTTCACCTACATTTTTTATTCCAAGGCTAAAAATAAATTTTTCCAAACTTATTTTCCGAGACTTCTCAATGCTTGTGAGAATATTATCTACTGATTTTTCTCCCCAACCATCATATTTTTTGATCTCATCTCTGTGCTTATCTAAGCAAAAAATATCTGCTGGTTCTGAAATAAATTCCTTCTCAATAAAAAAAGAAATGTGTGATGTCCCTATACCATCTATATCGAATGCTTGCGCTGAGACAAGATGTTTTATTTGCTGTATTACCTGTTCAGTACATTTTTTGCGATTATTGCAACGAATCGCCGCTTCGTTATTTTTTCTTATCAGTGTAGAAGAACAGGATGGACATTTATCAGGAAAGATAAACCTCTCCTGATTAGTTCTATACGAGATGTCTACTTCAAGTACTTTTGGAATGACGTCTCCAGCTCTTTCTACGGTTACCAGATCTCCTTCGCGGATGTCTTTTCTTGCTAGTTCGTCTTCGTTGTATAGGCTTGCCCTTGATATAACAACTCCGCCTATGGTAATCGGTTTTAAGTGAGCAACCGGCGTGATGATACCTGTACGCCCAACGCTGAGCTTAATTTTTTCAAGTATAGTCTTGCCTCGATGTGAGGGAAATTTATGCGCTATGGCCCATCTAGGTGCATCTGATAGCGTGCCCAGCCTCGCATGTAACTTGAGGTTATTCACCTTGTAAACCAGCCCATCTATATCGTACTTGATTTGCGAGCGTCCACGATAAACTGAATCGTAAAAGCTCATGATTTCAGGCACTTTTGATGAAGCTAGTCTCAACGGATTTGTCATAAAACCGCGCTCACTGAGAAAATGTAACACATCTTCCTGATGTTCTATTCCATCGATTTTGCTGATGCTATAAGCGAAGTATTGCAGATTGCGTTCCTTCGTTATTTCAGGATTAAGTTGCCTAAGTGACCCCGCAGCAGCATTCCGAGGATTTGAAAAGCCTTCAAGAGTTTGAAAAGTATCATGGTCAAGGAAAACTTCTCCACGTACTTCCAAAAGATCTGGTACATCCACAATTTCTATAGGGAACCCATTGATAACTTTCATGTTATCAATAATGTTTTCTCCTATTTTCCCGTCTCCTCTTGTTGCACAAGAGAGCAGTTTTCCATTGATGTAACGTGCAGAAAATGACACGCCATCTATTTTAGGCTCACATAGGAATTCAAGTTCATTTTTGAGATTAAGGAATCTTTTTGTTCTTTCTATGTACTCTACCAGTTCTTCTTCCGAGAAGATGTTGCGTAATGAAAGCATAGGAGACAAGTGTTTGACTTTTTGGAACTTCTCGGAAGCAGGATAGCCAATAACCACCGGAAAGCCTAGACTCGGATTTGCTTCCAGAAGCTTAAGATAACGGCCCTTAATGGAATCATATTCAGCATCTGTTATCTCCGGACTATCATCTTGATAGTACTTCTTATTGTGTCGTAGGAGTTTCTCGTAAAGCTCTTGAATTTCCTTCTTTGCTTTCATTGAACGTGGTGCTTTTAAGAACCGGTTTCACTATCATATTCCACCTGCACGGAGGCAGACTCAAGCAGTTTAAAAAAAGACGGTTTTTTTACTTCAAGTGATAATTTAATTGGAGCAAAACAATTAATCAGTGTTGCAGCAAGAGTCTCTGCTAAGTCCTCAACATACTCAAAATGCACATCAGCAACGGACAAGGCAAGGCGTTCAAGAATCAAGCTGTAATCAAGTAACTTATCTGAATAGAGAGTAATGTTAACCAAAACTATTCTTCTCACAACCCTTTCCCAAGAACGGATTCCTAATCCCGTATGTAGAGTAATTCTATTGAGAACTAATTTCATCAAAAAATTTAGTAAAGATATAGTGAGAGTCATGCGTCCCTGGCGAACCTTCAGGATGATATTGAACAGAAAAGATTTTTCTGTCTTTTATCTTGATTCCCTCCACAGAACGGTCAAACAAGGATCTGTGTGTAACAATAATATCTTTATTATTTAACGTCGATTCGTCTAATACAAAACCGTGATTTTGACTTGTGATTTCTACCTTTTGCGTCTCAAGATTGATAACAGGGTGATTAGTTCCTCTATGTCCTACAAGCATCTTTCTTGTTTTACATCCAAATGCGAGAAGCAGTAACTGGTGTCCTAGACAGATTCCTAAGACCGGTAAATTAGATGCAAGAACTCTTGAAAAATCCTCACACAACTGTAAGTACGTCGCAGACGGATCACCCGGACCATTCGAGAGGACGATGCCAGCAAAGTCCTCCGACTCCAAAGCAGACGAAAACCCTTTTTTTCCATCTACTACCACAACTGCAAAATATTTTTCCAGATTTCTTATGATGCCGTCCTTTATGCCAAAGTCGACTACACAGACTTTCTTTCTCTTATCACCAGCACAGTAGGGTGAGCATCGCGCATTTCCACTTGCAGATATAGCTAACTCATTTCCATTCATATCCTCAGCTTCTCTAAGAAGTGAGAGAGCTTCATCTACACCGATGTCATTAATGGGAAAAATGATACCGCCCTGATTACCCTTTAGGCGAACTAACCGAGTAATCGCACGCGTATCAACTCCGTATATTGCTGCAATACCATTATCTTCTAGCCAGCTAGAAAAGCTTCTTATCTTCAAATGATGCAAGAAATCCTGTGGCCTTTCTCGAAAAATCAGTCCCCTAGCAAAAACACGGGAAGACTCATTGTCACAGGAATTAATTGCAACATTCCCAATATGGGGAAAAGCAAAAAGAATGATTTGACCAGAGAAAGAGGGATCAGTGATGGTATGCTGGTAGCCTGTCATACCAGTAGTGAAACATACCTCACCAACCGCAACGCCCCTCCTGCCATACGAAAATCCGAAAAAACACTCACCACCGGCAAAAGCGAGACAGCTATCGTATGACAAGTTCTTGTTCATCCTCGAGCAAATTACATGAAGTCCTCTCCAAACTTCTCCTTGAATTTATTGACCTTACTAGTGGACCTGATGCTTGTAGAAGCAGATTTTGTCCAGGCCGGGTGAGTTTCAGGAGGCCAGTCGCCAGCATTGTGAACAATAACCTCACCTTCTTTACCAATGGTTGACTTTACTTTGAGTCTCATTCCATTGGTAAATTCAAGGATAACATCGTACACTGCCGGATGAATGTTTTTTTTCATGAGCTAAGACTCTTCGGATCGACAACGGAATAACATTCTAACCGAGTAAACCAGTTTCAGCAACCGAGTTAATGTCCTCCCAAAAAATCAAAATCCATAAAACCATAAATCGTAGTAGAGCATTCACCGCCGTTGCGAATAATCTCGTCCCGTTCTTCCGGAGTCGGATCTACCACGTGCTCTTTTCCATCCGAATACCGAAAGACCATACAACAAGGCTTTACCGCTTGTTTCGCACGTTCCATATGCTGTTCTATGAACCACTCGTCATAAGCCTCAAATGGATCAAGATTTTTTGTCATACATTAAAACCACTAGGACTAACAATATGTTAACATATTAATTGAATAGGACCACCAAGCCAACTAAGCTTGATCGTTGCAAAAAACTCAAGAGATAAACAACTCAAGCACTCACGATGCCATTCGAAAAAAGCTCTGCGGCGAAACCGCAATCGTGCAAGGAGAAATAGGCAAATGCACCCTTTAGCTACATAGAATCTTCCATACTTTCCTCGATCTCACGAAGGCGCTGTTCACTTTGCTCTGAAATCTTCACTTTTAGCAAGGCTTCATCTAAGTCCTCCTGCGAGTAGAGATTGAACAAAATCGGATCACGAGGTTTTAGGTTTTCATAATTCCAATAAGTCCTATCCCTAATGGACTTTACAATTTTTGCAGTAGTCCCTATGAGGGATACTATCTGTGCATCACTCAACTCAGGATACTTATTGATAAGCCACAGAGCCGCATCCGACTTAACCCTACGTTTAACAACGGGGGTATATGCCCTGCCTTTTCTTTTTCTCTTATCAACAATGGATTTAATACACAACTTCCTACTGGGATCGTTCTCACAAGCTTCTATATCAGCTTGCTCCACCTCTCCCGTAATACGAGGATCGCATCCTATGAGACCGTGTGCGACGGTGCCATCCGCGATACCCTCTACTTCTAAAACGTGCAAACCGCAAGCTTGTGCAATTTGTTCAAAAGTCAGAGCTGTCTTATCTACCAACCAGACAGCTACTGCTTTGCGCATTAAGGGCGAAGCCATAATTAGTAAACCACAATAGTGAAACCTAACCGTAATTCCGCACGGCAGAATATATCAAGAAGGTATCTTAAATTTAACGTTCTAAACATTCGGTTAACCAGAACTGCTGCAAAGAAAATTAACCATCTTACCAGGAACATATATAACTTTATCAACTACGGCATTCTTGATCAATCTTTTTGCTAGGGAAATTATCTCTTCTTCAGAAGAATCTTTCTTCACTTCTAACAATTTTACGAATTTTCCATTCTTCCGCACCATTAATGTGACCGCATCGCTTTGAATGAGTACTTCATTATAAGCAACCCATGGGGAGCCGTATAGAACGACATCGGTTTCAAGCTTTGAGGCCAAATATTCAGCTAAGTGTGGTACAAATGGTTCGAGTATCCTCAAAAGTATGTGAATCGTTTCTTTAGATAATGCTCCGGACGCACTCAGCAAGTTGACCAACTCGTGAATCTTTGCAACTGCACAATTTAATTTTATTTCATCAATGTATTTCGTCATATCGGAGATAATCCTGTTAATCTGGATTTTAACGTTCTGCTCTGTTTGAACTTCAGCACTGGTTTTACTGGAAAGATATCTTTCTACAAGATTTTTGATTCTTTGCAAAAACTTAAACGACGCATTTATGCCCCTATCTGACCATCCAAAACTGTTTTCTGGAGGATTATCAGAAAGAATAAAGAACCTTGCTGCATCAGCACCATATTTTGAAACTATTTCGTCAAGATCCACGATATTCCTTTTAGATTTACTCATTTTCTCCATTTTACCAACCAGAACTTTTTCACCTTTTTCCAGCAGTAATTTTGCTTCCTCAGGGTACAGATATTCACCGGAAGAGTTCTGGTAGCTCTCATGGCAAACCATACCCTGTGTGAGTAGACTATGAAATGGTTCCACTACATCTACGTATCCACATTTGTTTAAGGCGCGCGTAAAGAACCTAGCATAAAGCAAATGTAATATTGCATGTTCTATTCCGCCGATGTACATGTCGACAGGAAGAAAATATTCGCAAGACTCCTTATCTATTCCTCCCTCTTTACTGCAAAAGGCCGCAAAATACCAAGAAGATTCAAAAAATGTATCGAAGGTATCTGTATCTCTAACTGCAGGACCACCACATTTTGGACAATTTGTATATTTCCATGTTGGATGGTGTTCTAGTGGATTACCTTGTACTGTGAAATTTATTTCTTCTGGAAGTGTAATAGGCAGATCTTCAACTTTTACTGGTTGCATCGAACACTTTTCACAGTACACAACCGGAATCGGACAGCCCCAATATCGCTGCCTTGATATTCCCCAGTCTCGCAATTTGTACGAGTTCTTTGCCTCACCGATACCAATCGAAGAAATTTTTTCAATTATAAATTTTCGTGCCTCTATCACCTGCATTCCATCCAGGAAATTTGAATTACACATTACTCCTTCTTCCAAACAGTAGGGTAGTGCAATATTTGTGCATTTTGCTGAGATAACTCTTAAGCACGGTAAGTTGTATTGCTGTGCGAATTCAAAATCTCGTGTATCATGAGCTGGGCAACCAAATATTGCTCCCGAACCGTATTCTGCAAATACAAAATTTGCTACGTATAAAGGAAGCTCACCGCCAGAAAAGGGATGCTTCACTTTTATTTTTGTTAGAATGCCAAGCTTTTGCCCATCAACTTTCTCAAGATTTACCGTCCCAGACAAGTTTTTGTTGTCATCGCAATGATCTGACTCACAGGTAGTTTGCGTGCACAGTATTTCTCTCTCTGCATTACTCAATAAATTTAGTTCATTAACCAAAGGATGATTAACTGAAATAGCACAAAATGAGGCACCAAAGATCGTCTCGGGTCTAGTAGTGAATACCTCAATAAATCTTTGCTCATATCCGCTTATAGGAAATTTTATCAGTGCCCCTTCAGATTTTCCTATCCAATTTGCTTGCATAGTTTTAACCTTCTCTGGCCAGCCAGTAAGCGAATCTAATCCCTTCAGGAGTTCTTCGGAAAAGTCGCTAATTTTAAGGAACCATTGCGGAATCTTTCTCTTCACGACAACCGCACCTGATCTCCAACCACGCCCATCAATGACCTGTTCATTTGCAAGGACTGTGTTATCGATAGGATCCCAATTTACTTCGGAATTTTTTTTGTATGCTAAACCAGCTTTTAGAAAGGCCAAAAAAAATTTTTGTTCGTGCTTATAATACTCAGGAGAGCAGGTTGAAAGTTCTCTGTTCCAATCATACGATAGACCTATACTCTTGAGAGAGGTTCGCATCTTTGCAATATTTTTTTCCGTCCATATCCTTGGGTGGATATTGCTACTTATCGCGGCTTTTTCAGCTGGTAGACCAAACGCATCCCAACCAATTGGGTGTAAGACATTGTACCCCTGACTTCTCTTATAACGTGCTAAGACGTCTCCAATAACGTAATTTCTCAGATGTCCCATGTGTAGTTTTCCCGACGGGTAGGGAAACATACTCAGAACATAGTACTTTTTTCTTTTGAAGTCACAACTGGAAAAATCCCATAATGATTGAGAAAACTGTTCTATTTCCTTAAAATTGTAATTCGACATGTATCCCAACTGTAAGCAGTCTGAACAGGATTCTAGCACAAGACAACTTACATGACACAATAAATGCATACATGCGTGTTAATTCTCTTTCCTTTTTTACTTTACAGCATTTTCTTATATCTAAATTTAAGTAATATTTGCAATATTTTCTGTATGAAATAAGGGAATGTATATAAATATGGGAAACTTTAATATTAATAAATTTATAACTTGCTTTGTAATTGGAGTAATACTGTCTGGCTGCATCACCTTTGACCCCGTATATAGAACATCATATAGCTTTATTCCTCCAAAAAGTCAGAACGGAAGGGAATGTGCAAACAAGTGTCTGCTCATGAAACAAACGTGTCAAAATTCTTGTAATAAGAGTAATGATACACAAACAGCAAATATCCTCATCAACATAGGAAAAGAAGAAAAAAAGGAAAAACCCAATTCCTCAGATAAATTCCACGAAAGCAGTAGTTGGGAGATGGATGAGTACCGCAAAAGAGTACAAGAAAGGGCAAGATATGAAAGATGCCAAAACTCTTGTAATTATGATCACAGATTATGTCACACGAACTGCGGCGGTGAGGTAATAGTAAAAACAATGTGTGTACAAAATTGCAACGAAGAAAAAAAATAACGCCGTACCGGCAAAGCATACTACTCATAAATTTTGTTTCTTACAGAGCAGTCAGACTGTTCTATAAGAAACTTAAAGTGTTACAATCTCCTGAGTGTAAAGATTACTTTACCTATTATGTCAATTTCGTCAAAGTGTTTGATATAGGTTGAGTATTTCTCATTATCCGGGGTTATCTTAACGTCTTGGCTTCCAAAGATATGTTCAACGCTTCGCACTATACTGTTGAACTTATCGCGTATAAGAAAGACCCCGGACTTCATTCTATCGCCCTGAACAAATTTTTTTATTATCAAAGTCTCATTTGGCATTATGCTTGGCGACATACTATCGTCATACATAATGCAGGAGTATAGTTTACCTGCCTCGCTTATATGTTCTTCGCAAAAGGCCCTGTTAAAGAGAAAGCTAACACTGAGCTGATTATCTAGGCTATGCACGGGTAGATAGTTTTCGTAATCTATTGAATCTGGTGATACATTTATAAGATAAGAAATCGAGATACCTAATTCCCTTGAAATGGAATTAAGCTTTTTTGAAGTAGGATTTTTTGACTTACCATTCAATATGTCGTATACGAATGATTTTCCGACCCCTGCTCTCTCAGCGAGTTCTCTCGCATTAATGCCGATTTCTTCCATCCGCTTCCTTATTTTATATGCCATTACATTCGTTATCTGGTCAGCGATTTTTGTCATGTCTGCTGCTCAATCAAAAAAAATATACCGTGGATGTATCACAATTTAAAATTGTGCACAATCTTTTTTGTACAATTCTTCACAATTATTTATTAAAATAGATGTAAATTATCAACTTCAAGCAGAAACATAGTAATTCTTATTCTGATCTTAATCAGCACCAATGTTTAGTTCTATTAGGCGTTAAGCGGTTGTATTCAATATTTAATGTAACAATTCCACTACACGATGAAAAAAAACTTCCTCGATACCAGTATATCAAAAAAGTGTATTTTTAGCTTGATATTCGCTTTATGCGTTTTATATTCATTCGCTTTTTATTTTGTATTTTCGTCTCCTATTGACCAATTACACGGTAACTTAGTACGGATCATGTACATTCATGTTCCCGCTGCTTGGCTCGGTATAGGTCTGTACTGCGTCATTGGACTACTGAACTTGCTGTATTTATCCTTTTCTGTGCTAAGGTTTGGTGTAATTGCATATGCATTAGCACCAATCGGTATGGTTTTCTCCTTAATCTGTTTGATTACTGGAGGTCTCTGGGGAAAACCAATATGGGGAGCATTTTGGGTATGGGACGCCAGATTAACATCAATGTTAGTCCTCTTTTTTTTATATTTGGGTTACTACATACTCTGGGACTACAAGGAATTTAACATCAAATTGGCTGCTATACTTAACTTAGTTGGTTTGGCAAATATCCCGATTATTAAACTCTCAGTTTATTTGTGGGCAACATTACATCAGAAATCCAGTTTTATAAGAAGTGGTGGTATATCAATTCATCCATCAATGCTTACGCCTTTGTTGTTGATGTTTCTAGCATCCTTTGTGTTGACACTCCTATTATGGTATTTTAACGCTCGTGCAACGCTGAACTTAAAGAAAATAGAGAAGCTGCTTTTATATGAGAAGTCTACTGACTAATAACGATATTACCGTTGATGAGATTTATGAGATCTTCGATCTGGCTGCTTTCTATTTAAAGAATGGAATTAAGAATGATCTGCTTGGAAAAGTGGTTTTCTCGGTTTTTTTTGAGAGCTCGACACGCACCGAAACTTCTTTTTCGCTTGCTGCAAGTAAACTCGGTTGCCTAGTTGAAAAAGTAAATGTAGCAACTGTCGCACTAAAAAAGGGTGAGCACTTAGTGGATTTTTTTACTTCCTTAAATGGCCTTTCACCAAACGCGTTCATAATACGACACAGCCAAAGTGGTGTTCTTCATATCTTAGAAAAATATATTGATTGTTGCATTGTTAATGCAGGTGACGGGACAAACGAACATCCAACGCAGGGATTAATAGATGCATTTACCGTGCTCCTACTGAAGGAAAAGATAGAGGGTTTAAATATACTTGTCTGTGGAGATATTATAAGGAGTAGAGTTGCTCATTCTACTATACCTATACTCCAAAGACTTGGGGCAACCGTTTCAATTTCTGGACCGCTGAGTTTTATGCCCACAATCCAAGTAGAACAAATTATTTACTATGATAACTTTCCTGCAGCGGCTAAATCTGCTGATGTCATAATAATGCTGCGTACTCAGACCGAACGTACGGGACAGAAAGTTTTGGCTGGTACTACGGCCCCTTTTTGTCTTGATGAAAATATTCTGAAAGATTTAAGTCCTGACGTGCTTATAATGCATCCGGGACCTATTCATAGAAATTGTGAGATTTCAAATATTGTCCTTGATGACCCTAGGTGTGCAATACTTACACAAGTGAGGAATTCCCAATATGTAAGAGCAGCTGTATTGAACTTTCTCATAAAAAGTTAGCACCTATCATTATCAAGAAAATGAACTTGGAAAAGGGTGGATGCTCCTCTGGACTACTATAATAAGTTCTCTGTAGCAGTGAAGTTTGGCTGATGTCATGGTGTTGCCACATATTCGGAGCGCAAACATAGAACAAAAGGTTTCATCTGGTACTATGGTTCCAGGATGAATTTTGCCAGTTTTTCAAGTTTTATATTTTGGTAGGACACTTATACGCTACTACAACTCATTAGGTTCTTCGTGAAACATTAAGTTAGACGCTTTTTACTACCTAACTTGGAGATAATGAGAATTAACTCTAATGTGCTTTATCCATGCAGTATCTTCTACAGCGCCTGACCTAGAGTTCGAAAAATGCTGAATCTGTCAATGAGGAGAAAATTTCAGAATTCCTACAATTTCCCAATTTTGATCAAGAATTTTACTAAAAAATAAATTATTTTACATCTATAAAAGCCGTCGTGTTTATTGTTATAATTTATTAATAAATTTATAAAAAATGCTATTTTTTTATGCAAGGGCAAGAGAACCGACTCGTAAGTTATCTCACCCACGGGGGATGTACGTATAAGTTACTTCAAAAAGGAAGTAACTTAACTTTAGAAGTCGAAAACTCATCTGGCCAAAAAGCTAGCGTAAACGTAGATGGGGTTGATTCCTCATCTTTTACACCAAAACTTGATCCACTCTCTAAAAGTAATACAGCCCAAGTTGCGCTAACATTTAAAGAGGCTGGAAAAACATTTAAGAGCTCCGTTTATCTATATGATAGTAGCAAAGTTTCATTGACGGAGCAGGGTAGTGGGTATACACACCCGGGAAAACTGTTAAATATAAATGTCTGTGGGCCAGTAAACCGTGAAAAACTCTGTGCAGTATATGATGAATCCGGCGTTATAAAAGTTCAGGTCCTTTCTGTAAATAGTGACACAGGTGCCATTGTAAGTAGTGGCACTTCAAAGACAGTAAAGGGCTTGGAAAATAGAGTGACAGCAATTTCTGCAGCAGAAGTAGGAAGAGGGCAGCGCATTGTAATACTTGCAAAAGATGGCACTACTTTGAAAAGGGGTAGTTCTACAGGAAGTAGTATTACTATGTCCACATTTACACCCACTGGTGGATTAAGTGGAAACAAAGTAGAAAAAATCATTCTCAACGCGTGTAAAGAGAACAAGGTTTGCGCAATTGTAAGTTGTGCAGATGGAAAACTATATTATTTGAAGTCCGGCAGTAATGATATCAGTAATGCTGCGGCTGAAATTATGAGCAGCACAGGCAACACTGCAAACCTGAGCGTAGACCCAGAATACGATAGTGGTAGTACTGTAGCAAGGTTTAATGTCTTTGTAACAGAAGGCGAAGGTAGCGTCAAAAAAGCTACCTTCGCCATTACTGGAAATCAATGTGAGAAAAGTAATAGCGTTACTGTCACAGAAGAAATCAGCACAGTACGTCCATTAACTGCAACAACAGATCAAGCAGGCAGAGAATCTACAGAAATAAGCAGAGCAGTAACCACGTCTCAGATAGCGGTGACCAATTCAAGCAGGGAATTCAGGAATACGAATAGAGCGATCACATCGGCATCCACAACCACTCAAAAAACAACTACGTCCGTCGTAGTGAGAAGAAAAAATATTACTCCTCATACTAGCTCTAAGTCGAACACCGCATCCAGAACCCCCAGTAGCAAAAGAAGAGCAACTAAAACTACAGATATAACCCCTCGAAAACCCACTCCAATTGCATTAGAGAGCTCAAGTACTGCCTTTTATACCCAAGCAAATGCTAGACAATTGTTTGGTGATACGACTGTCGGAAGAGGAAGCACCTCGACGACAGTTGCACCTTCCAATGCAGGCAGCGCAGGTGCTGTGCTTGGTATGATAGCTGGAGGTGTGTTTTTCCTTCTACTTCTTGGGTTCCTATGGCTTATACATCGTGTATGTCGGAGAAGAGCCAGAATGAGACATCTCTTAGAAGCAGAACTTTCAGCACTCGCAATGGAGAACCTTAATCCTTCTGAGGATGAGAATTCCGATACCGAAATACCCGGCCCACTACAAGAAACAAGCACAGAACGTGGGCCTGAGAATCACAACCAAAAGTAACTTACTCTAAAAATGAGAAAAAAAATTTCCATCACCTTTGATTCCTCATTACTATAAAAGAAAGTCGTATTGTCAACCCCCTCTTTTACCTTTACTTATGCACAATAGAAAAACGATTACGTGTTAACACTGATAAAATACAACTCTGATATTGAAAACTATGCCATAAACAGATGACTAAAACGCCCACAAGTACTCGGTATTGCTTCATATACATGGATTGATCGTACAACCAAAAACCTCTTTTTATGTACACAAATACTTGGAGACCAAAGCACTACTTTAATATCAAGAAAATTTAGGTATTCAGAGGTCTTAATGAGACATAAAACAGATTCATTGGTGACAATGATCAGACATTACCACCCGGTTTCTACCTTTCTCCTTTGCGATGTAGAGGTTTGCGTCAGCTCTGCCTATTAAGGTTTTCGTAGTATCCTGAGGTTGATATTCGGACACTCCTATACTAACAGTCAACGGAACTTTTACTTCATCATTGATAGTGCTAAATTCCGTTTTCTCAACAGTTTTTCTAATTCGTTCAGCAGTAGCAAAAGCATCTTCAAGCCCGATGTCAACAAGAACAACTACTATTTCCTCTCCTCCAAATTTAGCCACCAAGTCATTAAGCCTGAGACAGCCTTTTAAACATGTAGCAAGTTGTTTTAAAACAAGATCACCAGAAAGATGCCCACAAGCATCATTGATTTTTTTAAAGTAATCAATGTCTATCATCATTAAGGAAAAGGTCTTATTTTGTGACTTCGTTAAAGTCGCTAGAAGCTCATCCATGTACTTTTCAAAATAGTATCTATTGTACAACGATGTTAGCGGGTCTATGACGGCCATTTTAAGACTGTCTTCCACATTTTTTTCGATTATATCTTGGTATTTTTTCCGCTTGACCTGCGTAGTTACTCTAGCAATGAACTCGCTTTTATTAACTGGAACGCATATATAATCATTTATTCCAAGTTCTGTTATCTCAGTGATTAAGCTTTCATCGTCTTCATCATCAACTATAGCTATAATCGGTATAGACCTTGTCTTGAGTTGGCTTTTGATCGCAGAACAAAGTCTAAGCAGATCCTTAGAGAGACTGATATTCACTATCAGAACATCGAAAGTCGTATATTCTGCTTCTTTTTCAGTAAGATAAAGTACGTGTGGAAATGTTGGCTTAAGTATTTCTTCTAGCTCTTTAGATTCAGAATACTGTTGATTAACTATTGCAATCACTCCAGACGAGACATTCTCCACATAATTTATAATTTTACTTTCCGTGCCGCTGGTAATTTGGGATTTAGTACTTATTCTGAGACGTACTTCATCCAGGACAGTTTTGAATCGTAATAGAGACTTTATTCTTATGAAGAGAGTAAAGTCTTTCGCTGGTTTAACAAGAAAATCGTCAGCTCCACTACTTAGACCTTCCACTTTATTTTCAATATCGTTGAGCGCAGTGACAATAATCACTGGAATGTGCATGGTGGAATAGTCACTTTTCAGACGTCTACATGTTTCAAATCCATCCATTTCTGGCATCATCACATCCAGCAAAATCACATCCGGCTGGTGCTGTCTAGCAAGCTCTATCGCGGCAACCCCAGAAGAAGCAGTAATCACTTGATAGTACTTCGCTGTTAATTTGATTTCTAATATTTTAATATTGCTTGGAATATCATCCACAACCAGAATTAATGCAGTCATTTTCTTTTCCTTTCACATTCAGGTAGCAAAACGATACACTCCACCGCACTGTCATTCAGAATCACCCCCTTCGATTTTCTTTGCATCTTTTTCTTCTATCTGCAAATCCAAGGGAAATTCATAAGCTTCGTATATCTGCTCATCATCTCCAGTAATAGATTTAGAATGGATAGGTCGGTGAAGATAATCTATCCACTCCTTTTTTAGTAGCTCAAAGCGCTCATGGAGACTTCTGAGTGTCCTAAAAATTTCTCTTATGGACGCCTTATCCAAAAAGAAGACTGCTATTCCAAGAATTACAAGGAGCTCAAAAAAGCCCACTCCTAACATAATACTAATACTCCTTCAACAGCATTGAGCGTAAACGCTTTACAAGCACCATGAACTTATTCATATCAAGTTCTCCAGAAGACGCAACGTCGTTATAAAATGACTGATAGCGCTCAAGTTTTGTAGAGTACTTACTACTCCACTTTTCAATTGCCTCAGTATAATCAATGTCCTCGGTAACATATTTTGCAATTTCACGAGTAAAGGCAAACTGTTCCTTGCAGAGTTCGTCTAATAGACAATACACGGACATTCTTTGCCAATAGGAGGCATTCTCGAATTTTTCACATGCCATTTCCCTTAAAGAGGAAAGAGATAAAGCTGCACCTATATTAAAATAAATCCGTCCAACAGTCAGACAATCTACATTGTGGCCATCATTTTCAAGAATGATCTTACGGGTCTGTGCAATTCCCAAAGCAGCTGAAACAAATTCCAAGCTTGCTAATTTAGCACTCAGTTCAACTGGCAGGCCAATAGCTTCAAATGAAGAAAGTGAATCTTGATATTTTTTAAGGGAAGCAGCGTCAAGGATTTCCACTAGTTTTGCAGTTATTTCTCTAATTTCTTCAGAAAAATCTTCTACAACTGAAACAACACTTATTGGATTAGGATAATTTCTGAGCAACCAGTGCACTGAACGGTTTAAAAACTGCACGAAAATCGAATCAATACAGTAAAAAGAATGAATATCCACTTTCCCTATGAGATTCTCCAGCTCATCAAAAATAGGAGAGAGCTCATATATTTCCACAACTGCAACGAGCACACAGATTACCTCTTTAGACGAGAAACCAGTGTTTTGTACTGCATTTTGCACAAACGTACATCCAAATCTGTTGACAATGTCATTAGCAAGCTTAGTCGCAATGATCTCACGTCTAAGTGGATGATTTAAAATTTCATCTATGAATCTTTCCCGCATCAAAGTTGGAAAATAATTTATAAGGTAGCGGTTCAAAATTTCTTCATCCGGCAGGTTAGAAGTTATGATTTTTTCATAAATGTACATCTTGCTGTAAGCTGCCAACACAGCTAGCTGAGGTCGCTCGAAACTCCTACCTTCTGCAAAAAGGCGCTTTATTTCCTCATCGGAGGGTAAAAACTCTACCTTCCTGTCTAAAAGACCCACTTTAACTAGCTTGTTCAGTAAACTTTGATATTGCTCAAGTTGTCTACCGGCTCTCATTGTCTCCATAGCCATCATAAGAGACTGAACCCTGTTAATATTTAAGAGTATTAATTTAACTACTCCTGGCTCTATTGCTGCCAGTAGAGTATCTCGCTCTTCAAGTGTAATCTTTCCTGATCTTACAGCGCTGGATAGAGCAATTTTGATATTAACCTCCATATCCGAGCACGATACACCAGCACAATTATCTATAAAGTCGGTGTTTATAATACCACCCCTTGCAGCATATTCTATCCTACCGAGCTGCGTGCAACCTAAGTTTCCACCTTCAATAAAGATTGAAGCTCTAATATTTTTCCCATCGACCCTTAAATTGTCGTTGGACTTATCTCCGACTACGTCGTTACTTTCCTGAGAAGATTTAACATATGTTCCTATTCCACCATTCCAAATAACATCCACATCTGCCTGAAGAATATGTCTGATCAACTCATCGGGGGTAAGGTTATTCTTGTATATTTTGAAAAGATCTTTCATTTCGCTACTGATCCGTATGGATTTTTCACTGCGCAAAAAAACACCTCCACCACTGGAAATAAGAGAAGCATTGTAATCTTTCCAAGTTGATCCAGGTATATCAAAAAGCCGTTTTCTTTCCTCGAAAGAGTCTTTTGGATTAATTGGATTCGGATCTACAAAAATGTGCACATGATTAAACGCAGCGACGAGCTTTATTTCATCTGACAGTAGCATCCCGTTTCCAAATACGTCGCCGGACATATCGCCTATACCAACAACCGTGAACCCTTTTTTCTTCAACTCACCAAACTTCTCCCAGAAAGCCATCTCAAGAGAGATCCATGCACCACGAGCAGTGATTCCCAACTTTTTATGATCATATCCACGTGAACCACCCGACGCAAAGGCATCCCCGAGCCAGAAACTATACTCCGAGGAAACCTCGTTTGCGTAATTTGAAAAATTAGCTGTCCCCTTATCTGCAGCAACCACAAGATAGCAGTCATCCCCATCGTAAGCAACAATATCCTTTACTTTTTGACACTTTCCATCAACAATATTGTCTGTAAGATCAAGTAAGCCCCTCAAAAAATCCTGATAATATCGGATTGCCGTTTCAGCCATAAGCTTCCTATCTTCTATGCTTTTCTTGATAATGAAGCCGCCCTTTGAACCAACCGGAATGATAGCAGTGTTTTTTGCCATCTGGGCTTTCATAAGCCCGAGAATCTCAACACGAAAATCTTGAATTCTATCAGACCATCTGATGCCGCCACGTGCAACCTTTCCACCCCTTAGGTGTATTGCTTCGAATTGACTGTGGTAAACAAAAACCTCTACAAAAGGTTTAGGAAGAGGCATGTCAGCAATTTCCTTAGAGGAAACCTTAATTGAGATATACTCCTTGTTCATGTAATAATTTGTCCGCAATATCGCGAAACAGAGCCCTGCAAGACCTCTAATGATATTGTCATAAATGATGTTAGTCACCGACGATAAAAGCTCCTCAAGCTTTGCCTTCAGTATCTCAATTTTTTCACTTCTTACAGTGTTGTCTACTTCCCGCGAAAAACGCACATGGAACATCTGGACAATCAACACTGCAGCTTCCGGAACATGTGACAGCGCGGCCTGTATATAAGCAGGATTATACTTAAAAGATACCTGCTTCAGGTATCCAGCAAAAGCGCGCAATAAAACAACTTCACGCCAAGATAAACCTGCCAAGACTATCAGAGCATTGTAAGCATCATTTTCTAGCTGCTTATTGAGAATCCTCAGGAGTGAATCCTCAAACTTGTCTTTTATTTGAGAAAGAGGAAAAAGCATCTCTTCACCACTTTTAAGGAGAAAATGGTGTATCATCACCCTAGGTGTGCACTTGATCTTGTAGCAATTATGCTCTACCACTTCCATCGCCATATTTTCTATAACTAGTATCAGCTGGTAGAGTTCTAATTTCCCTTCAAGAAAATATATCTTCAAGTAGCGCTGTTTCCCTTCTTCATAGAGTTTGACTTCTATAAGTTTCTCTTGTGTGACATTGCATATTTTTCCAATATCTCCGTAAGCTGAGGTAACATCGAAAGATTCCTTATAACTTTCTGGAAATTTCTCAACGTACTCCCTATATTTTAGTTTTTCCTCCTTTTTAGCTGTGGAATCTGTTATCAATTGTCCGAGCTCATCTTCCCAGTCTTTTGCCATGAAGGTAAGGTTTCCTTCTATTTCTTCATCCGTACATGAGGAAGTAAAAGAATCAACATTAAACACAAATTGCAGTCTAACAAGCCCAGACTCTCCAATTACAACACATTCATCCGCAAGAGTACCATTCAGCGTTTGTATGAGAAAATCTCTGATCTTATAGCGCAGTTTCATACTAAACTGTGCATTTGGAACAAAAACCACGCAATAAACAAACATCCCGACTTCGTCTCTTCTAAGAAAAACCTTCAGACTTGGCTTAACAGCTAAAGAGATCATACCTTTGCAGATTTTGTGGAGCTCCTCACTTGAGGTCTGAAACAGCTCACCTTTCGACATGCCCTGCATTAGCGCTAAGAGGGACTTGTGATTATGTCCACCCTCTACAAAACCTGACATTCTTTCGATGTTTTCTATTTTCCTACGCAGAATAGGTATCAGCCTTACATCTCTGTAGTGTGCTAGAGAGGTAAACAAACCAAGAAATCTTTTTTCTCCGATTACTTCTCCATTTTCTGAGAGACGCTTTATTCTTACACAATCGGCATTGACCCGCCTATGGACACGAGAAACATATCTGGATCTACCAATATGGAGAACACCTTTATACTCTCTAAACTTATCATCACCACCAAGCTCTCTTTCAAATTTCGAAATACCAAGAGAAAGGGTAGGCTCTTTTTCAAGTTTTTTACCCACTAGGGTATACTCGTCGTAACCTAGGAAGATGAAATTATCATCATTCAACCATTTAAGGAACGCAGTAACTTCATCACTGAGAGAACAGCTTGGATTTTTTTGCTTGGCAGGATCAGAAGAATCAATTCTTTGAATCTCATTTTCCAAAACAGTAAGCATTTTTTTCCAGTCAGCAACCACAATTGCAACAAGCCTACTTACATCTTCGAGCCTTTTCTGTAGCTCGGAGATTTTTTCAGAGAATGCAGAACTGACAAGAAAGTAAATGAAAGACTCATTCTTACAGTTACCAGGACTTTCCTTCTTATATATTTTTGTCAATTTTCCGTCTTGGTTTCTTTCAACTGATAAAACAACGTTCAATCGTCTATATATAGTGAAACCACTTGCCTTAATTTCTTCAGTAAAAGAGTCGACTAAAAACGGACTATCAGGATTTAAGATTAATATCGCTACCCGGTCCTTTTGCAAAATATCACATACTTTCGGCGAGCTAATAATCCTTATTTTCCTTTGATCTCCCAAACGCTCCTTCAAAAAACCATAAGCTTCATTTGCAATCTCAGAAAAGAGTTTTACTTCTATGTATTTTTCCGTTGGTAGCGTCGCATAAAACTGTTCCACAAATGATACGAAATTTTCGGACACCCCATCCTCAAAACACGAGGCTATGGCTGCGACAAATTGGGGATATGTGTTTTTTTGCATGTTACTCTGATGGCTGCGAACCGGACTACGTCATTGTAGCACAACTTTTCTTTATTTTTGGTTGTAAAAATAAAGCCTACATTTTTCTTTACTGTGAAATAAAAAAGTCATCCGTAACATAGCATATACTGCACCACAATATGAAGGTCATCCATTATGGAGATTGTCTTTTCTTGCAAAGCAATGTTAGAATCCACGTGCTGTTTTATGAAACGAATCTTTAGTTTATGCGGGATCATATTCTTCTTAAGAGCGCAGCTCTTGCTGGGATTGTTCTTTCGGAAGACGATTTAAGGGAATTCTCACCACAAATAGAAAGTCTCCTTACTTGGGAAAAGGGGATTTCAAAAATGGTAAAGCAGAGAAAGGGTGATCCTAAAACAAGAACAACAAAAGAGAAGCTTTTCACATTCAGCTTTGAAGAAGGATCTCACTGCGATGAAATACGGTCGCATGTTAAGACTGAGTATGGGTATTTCGTTGTCCCGAAAGTAATTGGTTAATCTCTTTTGTTTCTTGGTTTATACAAACTCGGGTCCGTTTTTTCTTACTCGTCCTCAGCTCTGTAGCATCTGGTTGACTATCTGAATATGAGGATGGTCTCCTTCATATACGGTATAACCTCTACACTAACTGCGTTCTCACCTAGGTCCATTCTTATTGTTTTTGGAGTAACTACATGCTTAAGCTCGATCTTTCGTCTATTAATCGCTTTATCCAGCCCCTTTTCTTTTAGATACGCTCTGGAGCACGCTATCTTGTGCATATTGTGATCAAGGATTATGATCTTCTCCGACGTATTCTTCAATATAATCTCTGTCCTCTTATTATAAAGCTCGACGATAGCGCTATTTTTTCTAAGACCTGCATTATCCTGTCCAAATAATGCAACCACGTCACTGTCGATTCTAGCATCAACAAGAAGAGATTTAGTGTCTCTTTCAACTTCAAAAACACAACTTTTACCCGGTAAACTAATGAACTCCTTCCAGTTCGAATATTCTTCATTGTAAACTTCATGAGCCGCGTTCTTCCCGTACAATAAAAACGGCGAGCTATCAAGAATCTGCTGCGTAAATCCCAACTTCTTCCTGAGATATGTGTTTTCTTTTTCTAACTTACTAACACTTTGCAAACTCACAGAAAGATCCAGGAATAATATTGCACTCTTACTACTTTCTACTTTACAGAGAACAGCAATCATAGAGATCTCCCCGGTTTTACTTTTCAAAAAGAATTTTCCATGTTCTAAATGCTCCCCAAGTGCTTTTTGAAGAGCATCACCGTTTGTGAAATTCTGTAGAAATTCTGCCAGCGAATAATATTGCTGTCTATCTAGCTCAAGCTTGAAAATCTCTGTATCAGATGCAGAGTCACGGATATAAAAATTGTCACAACTTTTAACTAAACAATCAGTAAAAGAGTCTTTACTTTTCGTACGACGCCTGATCCTACCGCTTTGAAAGAGTACAATCAATAAAACGGCTAATATTATTAACTCAAACATCAACTAAGCGAATCATTCAGTCTGATTAATATTCTCTTTCTACCTATAAAGGGAAGGATAACTGCCATCTCAGGCCCACGCTCTTTTCCAGTCAATGCAAGCCTAAGATTGGTATGAATCACTTTTTTATTATATCCATAGTTTTCTGCGATTAGCTCAACCCACCGCCTATATGTCTCGTGAGAGACTTCTTCCTGAGGAAGTACTGATATAGCGTCTCTGACAAGTTGTGCATCGCACCCCATACCATGGTAAACCTTAGCCTCAGTAGTACATGTTTCCCACCAATAATTTACTTCAGGAATATTTCTCACATTGCTTTTAACAGCATCCCAAAAAGTCTCCGACACACCACCTAAACGTTTTGCAAGATCCTCATAGTTGGAAAGACGTAAAAAATCAGTGTTAAGGCTATAAATTTCATCTTCCAAAACAGCTACTGATGAAGATGAAGAATAATTTTCCAGATTAAAATTGCTATAATTCCTATAATTCTTGAAAGTGCTTTGAGACTTGCTACCCAGATTTAACAAGTACAGACATATGACTTCGGGTTCTATGTAGTTTTCCCTAAAAGTTTGTATTTCATTACCGCCAGCTCTTTTAGACATCTTTCCAGTTCGCATTTTAAGCAGTGGCATATGAGCAAACTTTGGAATTTCAGTGCACCCCAGTGCTTCAAACATCTGTATCTGCACAGCAGTATTAGAGATATGGTCCTCACCACGGATAACAGTGCTAATTCTACACTCAATATCGTCAACAACTGAAGGCAACATATACGTATAAGTGCCGTTTTCTCTTATGACAATCGGATCACTCGTGCTATGCAAATCTATTACTATTTTCCCCGAAGTTTATCCTCCCATGTAACTACTCGCTCAGGGTCTAGTTCAAAACGATAGTATGGGGGCCGAGTTGAATGTTGAGGTCCACTTTTTTTTCTGTATACAGGTGGAAGACCACGAGCCAAAAGTGCTCTACGCTCTATTTCGAGCTCTTCAGGTGACTCATAACAGGGGTAAATCCGACCACTTTCTTCAAGTCTAACTACTGCATTTGCATAAAGCTCACACCGCTCAGACTGTTTTATACAAAGATCTTCCTTGATACCAAGCCATGATAGGTCTGTAAAAATCTTGTCCACATATTCACTTTTGATTCTTGTGACATCCGTATCATCGATTCTTAAAATAAATTTACCTCCAGAAGATCGAGCTGCAAAATATGCAATTAGCGCCGTTCTTGCATTTCCTAAATGAATAAGTCCTGTCGGACTTGGTGCAAAACGGGTAATCATCTGAGAAGAGAATTAGAAATGCGGCGCTTCATCTCAGATATCCCAGAACTAAAATCTTCACTGAAACAATGAAAGCAAATCCGCTGCTTATCCATCATAACAGTCACCGTACCGGGAGTAAGCGTAACAGAAAGCCCAAAAATAACATTGATGACATCATCCTTGAATAACTCCTCCTCAACAAGGAGTTGTCTATTACAATTAAGATTCGGTATACGCCTGGAGTATACAAGTTTTAAAAGTGAGAAGGACGACAAAAGGATCTGTACTAGGAGCCACTGCAGGTATTTTAAGAAGCGAAAAGAAAAAACAACAGAGAAATCAAGTGAAGATCGCAAAAGAAACAAGTACGAAAAATAAGAAAGTGCTGCAGCACCTAATCCAAGAGCAAAAAGGAACATCGACTTTTGCCCCGAAATAATCAGCCAAAATACAATCAGAGAAAATATCGGAAATATGAAGCCCTTACGCATCACTAAAATTGAACGCCTCGTCCCAAGTACCTTTCGTTGCAGCTTTAGAATATTCAGTAGCTTTATTTTCAAAAAAATTAGTGTGTTCAACTGTATTCAGTACTGCCTCTAACCAGAGCAAAGGATTAACTTTCTGCTCATATATCTCTGAAAAACCCAACTGCTTCAGCCGTAGATTTGCAATGTATCTGATGTACTCCTTTACTTCAGATGCCTTTAAGCCTTCTACATCCCCCATCTCGAAAGCAAGATCTATAAATGCATCTTCATGATGAACCATGGCATCGCATATCTCTCTGATCTCTGCTTCTAATTTTAACTTGTCAATATCGTTCTCAAGCAGAAAAGTACGGAAAAGCTTAGTAATCGAGTTAGAATGTAGCGTTTCATCACGAACAGAATAGGCAATAATTTGCCCCATACCCTTCATTTTATTGAAGCGCGGAAAGTTTAACAGAATCGCAAATGATGCAAATAATTGAAGTCCCTCAGTAAATGCTCCATATACAGCAAGGGTCTTTGCTATTTCAGTTGGACTGTCCATCTTGAAAGCCTTTAGATACTCGCATTTTTCCTTCATTTGTCTGTATTTTGTAAAGGCAAGGTACTCTGTTTCCGGCATACCAACCGTATCTAGCAAGTGTGCATAAGCAGCTATGTGTATGGTTTCCATATTTGCAAAAGCAGTAAGCATCATACAGACTTCCGGCGGCTTGAAAACACCAGCATAGTGCCTCATATAACAGTCGTGGACCTCAACATCTGCTTGAGTGAAAAAACGAAAAATCTGAGTCAGCAAATTTTTCTCCGTACTACATATCTTATGATGCCAATCCTGCACATCGTCAGCCATAGGAATCTCTTCTGGCAACCAATGGATTTTCTGTTGTATTTCCCAAGCTTGGTATGCCCAATCGTACTGAAACGGTTTATACGAGAGACGGGGCTCTAGCAGGGACATATCATACCTCAAATAATGGAAGGAAGAAGGAGTGCCATTGTCTCAAATTGATCCACAAAATTCAAGGGATTACGTACGCAATAAAATTGCCAATTCGATCGACACCATATAACCGCTATAACAGTTCATATTGCCTTTTAAAGTGTTTAAGCTTACCATGTTCTACTCAGGGTGTAAGAGCTTCTCCCCTGGTATCAGTCTTTTGTTTGAGCACAGTAGGCAAGTTTTAGTTCAGTTATGTCTTTTTCCGATAATGGACCCAGTAATCTCCAAATTGTGGAATCCATAAATTCTGTTGCAGAAAAAGAAGGACTCAATCCTGACGCTCTGTTTCGCGCAATAGGAATCGAGTTAGCACATGAAATAGGGAAAAGGCAGTATGGGGATCATAGAATTTTCGTTGAGATAGACAAAAAAAGTGGCGAGATAATTGTATCAAAGCGACTTCTTGTAGTCGAAGATTCTGATAAAGCCCGTATGCTTGAGCAGCTGGAAGTCACTACTGAAGAATTCCCTGATTCGCCCTCGTCGTTTGGTGTACAGGAGAAAATTCACCATGATGATATAATTGACTTGTCGACCGCAAAGCTGAAGTACCCGAATGTTGAGCATAAAGCGGGTGATATAATCACGGAACGTTTACCCTCATTTTCCTCTGGATACATAATTGCCAGAGTCATGAAAGCGAAGCTTGAGCGCCTCATTACATCGTTAGTGCGGGAAAAACAGTACCACTGTTATAAAGGCAGAGTTGGGGAGATTGTTACGGGCATCGTGAAAAAATCCATCGACTTTAAGGCGGGTAGTCGAAGCATTATCGTCGATATTGCAGGAGTAGAAGGCCTTTTACCTTATTCATCACTAGTGAAGGGCGAGAGCTTTAGGCCCGGTGAAAGAGTCAAGTGTGTGATACAAAAAGTTGAGTATTCAGTTATCAAACCTCAAATCCTACTCTCTAGGTCTAGTGGCAGTTTTGTTGCTCAGCTCTTTTCTCAGCAGGTACCGGAAATATACGATCGTGTAGTAGAAATAAAGAAAGTTGCCAGAGATGCTGGTTCCAGAAGCAAGGTTGCTGTCTTTTCATCAGATAGAAACATAGATCCAGTTGGAGCATGTATCGGCATGGGTGGAAGTAGAATAAACGCCGTAGTAAGCGAGTTGCACGGTGAAAAGATAGATGTAGTCGAATATTCGAGCGATACTGCCACCTTTCTAGCGAATGCCCTTAAACCAATCAGGCCAGTCAAGATTGCTGTAAACGAAGAGGTAAAAAAGATAGAACTAGTTGTCCCTGATGAAAGTGTTAGCCTTGTTATAGGACGCGGTGGGCAGAATGTATACTTGTTATCCTCTCTTCTTGGATATCGTGTAGAGGTCCTTAGTGATGCCGAAGTTTCTAAAAAGAAAATGGAAGAATTCATCTCAGGGACCGCACGCTTCGTAGAAGCACTGAATGTCGAGGAAGTAATAGCTCAACTATTGGTTACTGAGGGATTTTCGACAGTCGAAGAAATCGCTGACTGTAATACGTCAAGGCTAGCCTTCATTGAGGGATTTGATGAGGATGTCGCTGAAGAGATAAGGAGCAGGGCGGTTGAGTATGTGAATGAGCAACCTAAAAGAACGCAGGCTCTAGTGGAAAAGTATAAAGCAAATCCGAATATGCTTGCCCTTTCAAGCTTTGACACGGGATTACTTGAGGTACTTTTCTCGTCTGGACTGACGGATCTTGAAAAGGTTGCCGAGTTATCTTGTGATGAATTAAGAGAGGTCATCGGAGATAATGGATTTGCTGTACCGTTGCTAGAACAGCTTATCATCAGATCAAGGGAAACTCTGGGTTGGTTGTAGTGCAAGCATATGGATACTAAAAAAAGGCTCAGCTTGAATCTGAAGAACGGGAAGGAAGAATTGTCGCGCAGGGCGCTGAGAGAGTTTATCGGCAAGTCTTCTGCTGGTAGCAATGCTCCAGCTGCAGGAAGCAGTGGGGATCGCACGAGTCATCTAACCAGACAAGAAGAGCGGAATAGGTTGGATGCACTTCACAGATACCGGAAAGCGAATATGTCGGTAGCTGCCCAGCAAAATTCTGCACAAGAAGAAGTAGTAGAAGCGTCCACACAAACTGATCCCGCTTTACCAGCAGGAGCAAAGATATCCTCAACTCGCACTAGTGACTCACGCTTACCAGAAGTAAATGTGCAGGAAGGTCCTCCATCACTTGTACAATTGGATAAGCCAGAAAGTGATAGCTCTTCTTTGAAAAAGGGTAAGAAAGGACATAAGACTTCACATCATAAGGATGGATGGAAGAATCAAGAGGTAAGGAAGCGGAAAGATCCTTTAGACCTTGAAATAAACTTGCAAAATGTTGATGGAAAAGATCATATTGGGAAGGCTTCCTTGAGATCACCGAGTCTGAGAAAAAAATCATCTAAGAGTTCCTATAATTCGCAGCCAAACACGAATCCAAAGCGCGGACAGCTCATCATGATAGATAAGCGCTCAGTAACACTGCGAGAGCTTTCTGTATTACTCTCTGAACCCATGGTGCGGATGAGGATGATCCTAAAAAAAATGGGGGAGATTTGGGGAGAAGATGATTGTCTTAAGCAGGAAACTGTTGAACTGTTGGCACTGGAACTTGGTCACGAAATAAAGTACAAACCCTCTACAGCTGAGATCTTTGCCGCCACAAGAAGGAACACAGATGAATCTGATCTAAGGCCAAGAGTTCCAGTAGTGACTGTCATGGGACATATCGACCACGGGAAGACAACTTTATTAGATGCACTAAGGAATACGAGTCTCACAGCAACTGAAAGTGGAGGTATAACGCAACACATAGGAGCTTACCAGGTTCAGGTGGGTGATAAAAGTATCACTTTTATAGATACGCCAGGGCACGCCGCCTTCACCTCAATGAGAATGAGAGGTGCAAAGGTTACCGATATAGTCGTTCTTGTCGTTGCAGCAGATGATGGTGTGAATGAGCAGACTGTCGAAGCAATTAAGCATGCAAAAGCAGCAGATGTGCCAATAATTGTTGCAATAAATAAGATCGATAAAGAAGCTGCTAACTCTGCAAGAGTTTTCACTGAGCTTGCGCAGCATGGGGTGATAGTGGAGGAAATGCATGGTGATGTTATGAGCGTCAACATCTCTGCAAAAAATCATACCAATCTGGATAAATTGAAAGAACTGATCTTAATTCAAGCCGACTTTCTTGACTTAAAATATAATCCTAAACAGAATGCAGAAGGTGTGGTTATCGAATCTAGAGTTGATAGAAAGCGCGGCGCTTTCTCTACTTTGATAGTAAAAGAAGGTGAACTGAAGACTGGACAGGTAGCCGTACTTGGATCCTTCTACGGGAAGATAAGAAGCATGATGACTTCGTCAGGGGAGGTTGTTGGAAGTGCAGTCGCAGGAACTCCTGTTGAAGTGATGGGTTTAAGTGAAGCTCCGGAGCCGGGTACGTCGTTTTTCGTTGTCAATAGCGAAAAAGAAGCAAAAATGGTTGTCAGCGGCCACGAGCATGTAAAAGGGGATTCCTATAAAAGACCTTTGCGTGATTCATTTGAAAGCGATAAGCATAAGCTGAATTTCATAATCAAAGCCGACGTAAACGGTTCAGTGGAAGCACTTGTACAGTCAATAAGTGGGCTTTCTCATCCAGAAGTCGATATTGCTATCATACACACTGGTATCGGTGATATAAGCGACTCTGATGTGTTGCTTGCGCAAGTGTCTGGTGCATATATTGTAGGTTTCAGGGTTAAAACAGAAAAAACCGTAAAGGATTATCCGAAGATTATTTTTCAATCGATCATATATGACGTAATAAAGAAAGTTCAAGAAATGATCGAGCTGCTTGTCTCACCAAAGACAAGAGAAGTTGTTTTAGGCTCCGCAGTAGTCAAAGAAGTCTTTACACTTTCTGATAAATCTAATGTCGCGGGATGCCAAGTAAAGTCTGGAGTAATCAAAAAATCTGCTTCTATAAGGCTTTTAAGAAATGGAGAGAATATAAAGGATCTTTCAATAAAATCGTTAAAGCGCTTCAGGGAAGAAGTAAAAGAGGTAAAGTCTGGTTATGAATGCGGGATCCTGCTTAATGGATATAACGAGATCAAGGTTGGTGACATCTTGGAGTCGTTTGGGCTGCTTTCGAATGAGGAGTAGGAGCTTATATGCAACCAATAAAAAAGTTACGGGTTGAGTCTTTACTTAGAAGAAAAATAACTGAAATTATTAATAAAACTTTTGGCCCGGTGGCTGCAGTATCGAATGTAGAAATAACAGATAACTCGAGATTTGCGATGGTGTCACTCCAATTATTTAATGGGGCCCCGGAACCGCGCGAAGTAGAAAACGGTATAAAAGCAAAAATAGGAAAATCTCTTGAGATGCGCAAAACACCAAAGCTGCATTTCATCAGCGTAAGAACATGCCTCGATGCTTTACAACCTGCATCTCAAGAATGACATCTATGACGCGATAGTCAGTTATCTTTTCTCAAGGGACAATGCTTCGAGTGATTTCTCGCACTGCCTAGTGTTGACACCGAATTACTCATTCTCCTATTCACTAAAGAAATCTTTTACTAAACCATGTATTTTACCTAAAATTGTTAGTACTGATGCTGTTTTTCAAGACTTTGCCATTAAAAATGGATATTTTAAATATCTAAATTTTAGCAAGAAGGCGGTTCTAACGCTGTACAATCTAATGAAGGATGAGAAGCACTGCTCAATAGAAGAGGCTATGCGCATTTTCACTAACCTTCAGCAAGGTAAGATAGAACATGACGATTCCATTCACAGCGAAATCTATAAAAAGTTCACTTATCATCGCGAATATAAGGAGTTTAAAGAGCTCGCACTGGATCTGATCTTTCGTGATTATGAAGAGGTGATAGTCGCAGGGATATATATTACTGATGAAACTTCCAGATATATTTACGAAAAGGCGTTAGCAAATAATTGTCCAATTTTTATTTATGGTCTAGAGCCAACCTATGACGCTGCACCAGAGCATTTCCTATATCAAACCTTGAATTTTCAAAAAGAAAAGAATCTTGGAATCGCATCCTTAAAAAAAGACAGAACAGTATCGCAGCTAAACACTGACCTGGATCCAAATTTTTTCCCTGAAACAAAAGAAAATAAGGAAAAATCTCAAGTCAGATACGATTTACGCTTTTGCGAAGAGAGTAATGAACACCATATGGTAGAGTCTGCTGTAACATATTTAACAGATTTCTACCCAGATGTAGCACTTGTGACAGCTAACTATTGCTTAGTTAAAAAGATTGGAGCAAGGCTAAGCAACAAGGAAAATATCAACCTCATATTTAAGGAAAAATACACAGCCCATCCAGATGGAATTTTTCTCTTAAAACTTTTAGATACGGCAATACTTGGTGAAACTGATATCAGCTTCATTGCACTTTTGAAGCATCCGTATATCTACGAACAAAACACCGAAATCATTGATTGCATAGAAGATTCAATTATAAGGACGACAAAAAGTAAACAAATAACACAAGAAGCACGACTTTTCTTGGAAAAAACAAAGAGGTGGGGCAAAGGCTTTCTCCATGCAAAAAACTTTGCTGAGTATCACATCAAGTGGTCAGACGCAATTACAAATCGTATTACCTGTAAAGGAAAAAGAATTCTCGAATTTATAAAGAAATACTCACCAAGATTCACTGATATATATGAGTATAGACAAGTATTATCATTTTTTCTGGGAAGACAGTATTTTTATCCATTCACAGATAACAAACGGTTCATTAATGTTTTCTCGCCAAAGGAAGCATCATTCCTAGCATATAGGAATGCAATTCTCCTTGATTGCACTGAAGAGGACTTTCAAATAAGGGATCCGTTAGTGATGCTAAACTTATTTCATATCCTTAGCACAAAAAGAAGTATTGTTATTTTTAACAAAGAGAAAGCGCTCTCTAGGTTATTCTTACAAATTCAGCACTCATGTGCAGGTAACTACGAGATAAAAAAAGAACCAACTCAACCAATAGAAACAGTAGCGGTTGTAAAAGAGAAACTTTTCGTGCCAATGGAAATGCTTCCTAAAAAGCTTTCTCCGACCATGATAGAGTTACTCATCAATGATCCTTATAAATTTTATGTACGCTACATACTGGCAATCAAAGAGACAAATTCCGTAGTAGTAAAGCCAGGCCAAAAGGAGTTTGGGTATATAATGCATAAGGTTTTTCAAGGTGCAAGTAAAACTCACTTTTCTAAAGAAGAATATACAAGAATTTTAGGAAACGAGCTCAAAATATATGCAACGCGGTACCAATACGTAAAAAATTTATGGCTGCCACGGGGATTAAAGATCCTCGAACAATTCGCTACTTTTCACAATGAAAGACTAGGAGAAATCGATACACTAGAAAATGAAAAAGAGCTAAGCATTTTTATCGCAGATGGATTAGAACTTTTTTTGTAGATTTGATAGGATAGAATCCCTGAAGGATGGTACAGTAAACATTGTAGAATTCAAAACGGGTACTATACCAACTTTTAAGGACATAAGCAGTCTTGCAAAGCCACAACTTCCTCTTCAGGGGCTGATATTACAAAAAAACAGGAACGTGAGATTCAATTCAATGATGTATTGTAAACCTTCAACTGAGAAAGTGACTGTGAAAAAACTTCAATCGCCAGAGGAGACAATAGCAGAGACACAAGAAAAGTTAACGACGCTAGCACAGATATATCTTTCCGGAGAGTTTGATTTCCTCGGTAATATACCGAAAAACTAAATTGGTTAGATGCAATTGCTGAAACCACTAAGCTGAATTTAATGGGAAGGGGAACCCAATTTAAGAAAAACGCTTTCGAAATAAAATTGCTTTAAGTCTGTCATGCGACTGTCAAGTATCTGAACTGTAGGATAATACCGAAAAAGTAAGGTAGCCTTACTTTTATTTTTTTGATAAAAATGCTAGGAATTAATGATGGAACAGGGATACACATTCGATGACGTACTGCTCGTCCCTAAATATTCAGAAGTTCTTCCGCGAGATGTAAGTACGGAGACTTACCTCACGCAGGAAATAAGGCTTGGTGTACCTATCGTCTCGTCCGCGATGGATATGGTGACGGAGGCTCGTCTTGCGATATGCCTGGCTAAGCATGGGGGAATTGGGATAATTCACCGAAATATGACTCCGGAGGCTCAGGCTCTAGAAATTCGCAAGGTAAAGAAATATGAGAGCTGGATTGTTTCTGATCCCGTAACAGTTTCCCCAGATGATAGATTGGAGAAAATCTCAGCACTTAAAAGGCAACATGGCTATTCTGGTTTGCCCGTTGTAGATGAAAAGAACAAACTCATAGGAATACTGACAAATAGAGACGTGCGTTTTGTTGAAGATGGTTCCAGAAAGGTCTCGGAGCTCATGACAACAAAAAACCTGATCACAGTAAAAGAAGGAATAACCTATGATGAGGCTAGACTGTTGTTTCATAAACACAAAATAGAAAGACTGATCGTGGTTGATGAGGAATTTAGGTGTGTTGGCTTAATAACAGTCAAAGATATCGCTAATACCAATGCTCACCCAAATGCTTGCAAAGATTCGAAGAGTAGGTTGAGAGTGGGTGCAGCAGTTGGTGTGACAGGTAGCTTCTTGGAAAGGGTCGATTTATTAGTAAGAGAAAATGTAGACGTCGTTGTGATAGATACTGCCCATGCACATACAAAAATCGTTGGGGACGCAATAAAGCAAATAAGGAGCCACTTTGGAAATATACAGCTTATTGCTGGAAATATTGCAACTGCTGCAGCTGCAGAATACTTGATCAAAATGGGTGTGAATGGAGTCAAGGTTGGCATCGGTCCTGGATCGATATGTACAACTCGTGTAGTCACAGGGATCGGAGTCCCTCAATTCACAGCTATTCTAAATGTCGCAAGTGTATGTAAAAAAACAGATGTTAAGGTCATTGCAGATGGTGGTATACGCTATTCAGGTGATATCGCTAAGGCGCTTGCAGCTGGAGCAGATTGCGTGATGATTGGCTCCTTATTTGCCGGAACTGATGAATCTCCAGGGGAAGTAATATTATATAAGGGACGTTCATATAAGAGCTATAGAGGAATGGGCTCTGTGGGTGCTATGAGCACTGGCTCCTCAGATAGGTACTTCCAGAATTCCTCAATGAAGCTCGTACCTGAGGGAGTCGAAGGGCTAGTACCACTAAAGGGCGCACTCAGCGAGACAGTATATCAGCTCGTCGGCGGTGTAAGATCCTCTATGGGCTATACTGGCTGCAAAAACATCTACGAAATGAAAAATAACTGTAGTTTCATTCACATAACCACCGCTTCAAATAATGAGGGACATCCACACGATATCGTGATAACTCACGAATCTCCCAACTATTCCAAAACTCACTAAATCAAACAAACCGTTTGGTGTCTACTTAGGTAGTTCTCTTTAGTTCAAATTTTATACTATTTTAGATTTTTTATATCTATGTAATATATCTTTTATAAAATTATTTTAACAGATATGTTATGAATTGCTTTCTAGCAAAATAAATGTAATACTAGAAAGTGTATCCTTTATATTCTATGCCAATAATATTTGGCCTGGGTCTTTGTTTGTATACACGTATATTCAGTTACATATATTTAATTGTCGTGCCTAGTTTCTACAATGATCATAATGCTCCTCCCTTCGCAACTACAGGAGTACCAATCAGTGGTGCTTTTTCTGAATTCAAAGCGGTTCTAAGTCCTAGAGAAAATGGTGACTTTAGGGGCCAGAGCATTCTTGTGCCAGGTTACTCTCATTCTCCAACGAGCTTTGACACTTCTAGCTCAAGTGAAGATGAAGATATTTCCGAGGTGGAATCGTTGTTCTCAACCTCCACTTCTTCTCAGGATCCTCAGAAAGAAAATCTCCACTTCGGACAAGTCCTATCTGATGCAGGATCAGTTTCTTCAAGTGTCACTCCTACTGTTGAAGAAGATTCCAGTACACGTGAACCTGAGATACTCATTGAAGATGGTGAACTTCACACTATTCCAACTCTGGAACATCAGCACCCACCTTCTTATACGAGTCGTGTTTTAAGCGGCATAACACAGAATACTTCCGCTGCACTGGATATAGCAGGAGGCTATGTGCAATCCTTCTCTTCTAACTTAAGCGGTGCTTTTGGCGGCTTAATGCAAGGTACTTCAAACGCTTTATATGCCGCAGGAAGCTATATTTACAATAGTGTGGCTCCTGTTTCTTCAAGTGTCACTCCTACTGTTGAAGAAGATTCCAGTACACGTGAACCTGAGATACTCATTGAAGATGGTGAACTTCACACTATTCCAACTCTGGAACATCAGCACCCACCTTCTTATACGAGTCGTGTTTTAAGCGGCATAACACAGAATACTTCCGCTGCACTGGATATAGCAGGAGGCTATGTGCAATCCTTCTCTTCTAACTTAAGCGGTGCTTTTGGCGGCTTAATGCAAGGTACTTCAAACGCTTTATATGCCGCAGGAAGCTATATTTACAATAGTGTGGCTCCTGTTTCTTCAAGTGTCACTCCTACTGTTGAAGAAGATTCCAGTACACGTGAACCTGAGATACTCATTGAAGATGGTGAACTTCACACTATTCCAACTCTGGAACATCAGCAACCACCTTCTTATACGAGTCGTGTTTTAAGCGGCATAACACAGAATACTTCCGCTGCACTGGATATAGCAGGAGGCTATGTGCAATCCTTCTCTTCTAACTTAAGCGGTGCTTTTGGTGGCTTAATGCAAGGTACTTCAAACGCTTTATATGCCGCAGGAAGCTATATTTACAATAGCAACACCTCCCAGACAGCTTATAGCAGGTTTCAGAACTACCTTGGCAATGGCGCTGAGAATATGAGGAATGGGTTCAGTAAAGTTGGAAAAAGGATTTTGTCGTCGACTGCACACAATGTTGTGAATAGTGCCTTTCCAGAATCCATGGAAACATTACAGAACCTTAATCGATTTTTAAAGGATGGAAGTGAACTGTCGTCAAGGATAGAGAAATCCTTAATATCGGGCATAAATAATGCTGTCACACATCTGGAGGATACAAGCGAAAATGTTTCAGCTGCTGCAGCTGCATTCTCCGAGTCATTCAATGGAACTTCGCTCCACATAACTCGGTTGTTCCATATATTTATGGAGCTGAACAATGCTGTCTTGCGTCGTAATCGTGAGGGTGTTGTTGATGCGCTTGAGAAAATGCTCAAGCAGGTAGCAAAACTTCAAGCTTTGTGTCTTTTGAATAGTGACACTCAAGAGAATCATAATGATAAACTCACGCATTTAGACCGTCTTTCTATAAAAATTGCGCGACTTTTATCCATAGCTAAGGGAAGTGATACTTTATATTCGTGGGATTGTATATATTCGTGGAATCGTAATAAACTATATACTTTCCTTGAATTAGACAAAATAAAAGAATATTTTCCTCGTTCCAGTAATATCCAAGACACGATCGAGCATATGCATGGTGTAATCCCTCGCGTTAGAATGGCCTGTCTTGATACATCCAAGTCTGCAAATTCGCTCTCTGTTATTTCGGATAACATAAAGCTTTTTAGTCTGATCGGTAGTGTTCAGATTTTACCACTTGCAGCGTTTGTGCTTCGGTGCTCGGTCAATCAGGATAACAATGTTGCTTATGTGGCTTGCGCGGTAATGCAGGCTCTCGCTGTTGCAATAATATTCACGCTCACGGGTAGATATTTTCAGGAAGCAAAGCTTTTTAAAAAACTCGACAACAACGGCATTGCAAGCGATCATGCCTCAGTTACAAAAGTCTGTGCTGCGCGCACAATCATAATTGGAGCATTCTCGGCTTTACCTGTAGCATTGATAACACTTGGTATTTATACAGCAGATGCTGCAACCACGACAAAGACCCACATAGCATTGGTATCTACACTCTTCGTCCTTTCATTAGCTCTGAGTATAGTCTTGCCCGTAGTATACAAGGTATATCCACAACGTCAGGAAGAAGCGGGTCCGCATACACCTAATCACCCTTCTGTGCATCCGGACAGCAAAACTCCCCCTAGCACTAGTATTCCGTCTAGCAGCGTCGTCACTCCTACCAACAGACAGAGGTAAGCGTCTATCTAAGCTTTAGCGTTATTATCGACCTAAGGATTTTTTCCATATCCAGTGCGGAGCGCGTCCTCTCAAATGTTCCGCCTGGTGGGAGTACCTCACTGCTTGTACCCGGGTCTATGTTAATGTGCTTTGTGGTAGACAAGATGTTTCCTGCCGAAACCATTGCTACGCTATCACTCGGCAGGCGAATTCTTTCACTAACACACATTCTTATATGCACCATAAATGAGTCCTCTATGGAAACCTCTGTAACTCTGCCAACCTTTACACCAGAAAGGAAAACATCGCTGCCGATTGAAAGACCCGATGCATTATCAAATATAGCATTTAATTCATAACAATCACTTCTTTTTAGAAGAGAGAAGTTACTACTCAGAAAAACAAAAATAAGAGCCGACACTAAAAGAACAAGTGTCCCAGAAAAAAACCTCAGATCCATACCGATAAGCGACACTACTATGCTATGGCCTCCACGGTACATAAGGCAAAGCACCTACTTCATCCCTTGCCGAAGTCTCACCCAACCCACAAAACCGCGATGCTTCAGTAGAGGATGAACCATCCGGAACAAAATCAACAGCGTGGTGAAGCCAAAGATGCCACTCAAAAGCAATCTTGGTTGGATCACACTCACTTGTTGCATACCGAACAAACCTCCGACTACCACGCTTGTAATAACGATTCCCTGCATTATCAACACCAACCAGCGTGTCCTTACAAAACATATTTAAACCTCAAATCTTATGGCTGAATATATCCTGATTCTCCCATCCAAGTAAATCTAGTTCTGCTCTATAGGGTAAAAACTGGAAACACGCCTGCGCAAGCTCAATCCTCTTTTCTCTCTTTAACATCACATCCAAGGCTTCTTTTATTGCATGCAAATACAACACATCAGAGGCAGCATAGCTCATTTGTTCTCGCGTCAAGGAGGCTGAACCCCAATCCGAACTCTGCTTACCCTTGTTAAGCCTCACACCCAATAGATCTGAGCAAAGCTCCTTAAGACTATGATGATCTGTATACGTTCTAACAAGTCTGGAAGCTATTTTCGTGCAGTAACAATTCTCTGTCAAAACACCAAGGTAGTGGCGCAAGATCGCTATATCAAACCTTGCAAAATGGAAAATCTTGATGACCGCAGGGTCAACGATCAAACTCTTGAGCCGTGGAGCAGAATAGTCCGTACCATTGAACCTCACCAGATGGGCTGTACCATCACCTGTAGACAGTTGCACAAGACACAGTCTGTCCCTTCGATTTACGAGCCCCATAGACTCCGTGTCAACTGCAATCGCGTCAGACAGAGGGAAGTCAGCGGGCACATCACCCTCATAGATATAATACTTATTCACGGTCGGTAAAAAAACTAAAATATAAATCACACTGCACGCTACGTTGCAATAAGCAGCAGGGAATCCCTCACTTTCCCCTCTAACTCCGCTGCTAGCTCCTTATTCTCTTTTAAGAACTGCTTCACATTTTCCTTACCCTGACCAAGCTTAACATCCCCGTACGAATAATATGAACCTGCCTTTTCTATTATTTTGTTGCGTACACCAATCTCGATTATTTCACCAAACTTCGAAATACCCTCAGTGTAAATGATATCAAACTCAGCTTGTTTAAACGGAGGTGCTACCTTATTTTTAACCACCTTTACCCGCGTCTGGTTACCCACAACATCCTCTTTATCCTTAATTGAACCAATTTTGCGAATATCAATCCTGACGGACGAATAGAATTTCAATGCATTGCCCCCCGTCGTTGTTTCGGGACTACCAAACATAACACCAATCTTCATCCGGATCTGGTTAATAAACACAACAACGCAGTTGCTACGAGATACGGAAGCTGTGATTTTTCGGAGTGCCTGACTAAGCAACCTAGCCTGAAGCCCAACATGTAGATCCCCCATTTCTCCTTCTATCTCTGCTCTTGGGGTAAGAGCAGCAACAGAATCGACAACTATCACATCAACTGCACCAGACTTAATAAGACTGTCTACTATCTCCAAGGCTTGCTCGCCAGTATCCGGCTGCGAAATTAATAGCTCTTCAATTTTAACACCTAATCTTTTTGCATAAACAGGATCCAAAGCATGCTCAGCATCAACAAATGCACACGTTCCGCCGTTTTTCTGCGCTTCAGCTATTATGTGAAGCGTAAGCGTAGTCTTCCCAGAACTTTCCGGTCCAAATATCTCAATAATTCGCCCCTTTGGTATACCTCCACCGAGAGCACTATCCAACCCTATGGAACCTGTAGAAATACACTCCACCGAAGCCGGCTCCTGACTAAAAGTCATTATGGAACCTTTCCCAAACATTTTTTCAATCTGAGCCACAACGCCCTTAAGCGCATCTTCCCTGTCCATTAAAAATCAACTCGCAACCCTCACGCTCCCAGACATTGTATGACACAATTTACTTAGGAACAATGCCATTACTACACTAGCATCAGCTATGTAAATCTCTTCTACTCCGTCGTACCTCTAAGCTACATAATTTAGCAAACTATCTATATTTTTCATTACATTTGGTTATTATAAGCAGAGAAAGCACCATATACAGTGTATACAAAATGATCTTTCACAAATATGATCCCAAACCTGAAAGATACATTCGGTACGTTAAATTACTTCTTTCGGTTCTTGCACTGGTCAGTTTTTATTTTTCTTTGACCCACAATAAAGACGCCATCACAAACCATAACGCAATCCGTTCTATTGAGTCCTCTGTCATATTCAGTGTTGCACAGAACACAATAGAAAGTTTCTACTCGGCTGTACAGAACGAGATTTCCATTGTTCGCTTCCTCGTTGAGAGCGGAATGCCTATCAGCTCAAACAGCAAGCACTTAAGCACGCTTCTTCAGTATGGTGAATTCATCGGGCTTGGTGAAAGTGGTAAGACAACTGGATATGAGTTCGGCCCGATACGGACGGAAATCTTTAAAGACATGCCAAGTGAATTAGTTACAATCGAAAATATTTCTTTAAAAAACTCTTCGTGTCTTCAGCATAAAAATTTTGATCAATTGGGTGGTGAAGTACGTCGTATGGTATATTACCTCCCGGCTGTGGCTCTTCTAGATAAACTAAAAGGAGCTTTGGTTGGACTAGAAGGAAAACAAAATTTCTCCATTGTAGATAAAAACTATAATGAGATATATCGACCGGATCCCCATATCCAAGATAGGAGTATGAAAGAATGCAGAAGTATTTATTCCTCCTTGGATAACGAGCTGTACTTTTGTCAATACGGACCAAGTCACGTAACATATGGTAGCGTCATTGCAAGGGTTATCAGTATTCTGCTACCTTTGTGCATTATTCTTTGGATATTTATCTTTTTAAAAAGGCTTGAGTTTGTATTTGTAGATAGCAGGACGCGTGGTTCAACAGGGAGGGAAACCAAAAATTCTTCCGTTCTAGGTCAAATAGCAACAAACTCAAGTCATTTTATTTCTTGCATCACACATGAATTGCGCACACCCCTAAATGTGATAATCGCATTTTCGGAGATGATAAAAGACGAGTGCCTTGGAACCATCACAAATAAAAAGTACGTATGCTATGGAGAGGAAATTTATAAATTTGGAACGAGCTTACTAAAAACCGTTGATAACCTAATCGATATAACAAAATCAAATAGCATGCTCATGATTCCGAAAAAGGGTTATGTGAGTGTCCAGCAAATAATAGCGGAAGCCGTAAGAAATTGTAGAACCTTCGCATTAACAAAAGAAATATCTCTTTGTAAAAGTATTGATGCAGATCTTCCGGAAATTTTTTTAGACCGCGATCAAGTCAAAAAGGCAATTACTAATATCTTAAGCAATGCAATTAAATTCAGCGAAAATGGCGCAACTGTTTCAATAAGGGCGTGTCAAAATTGTGAAGAAGGAAGCATTTCTATCACAATTGAAGATTCGGGAAGCGGTATGAAAGTTGTCAATGGTGTACCACAGTTAGAAAATTCCCTAACAAAGAAGGCAGATGGATTGGGAATAGGGTTGTTGTTATCAAGAAATATCATTCACCTCAACAACGGTTCTCTTGAGATATACTCTCAAGTTGGAAAAGGAACGAAAACCACAATTACCTTCAACCAGAAGCAAGCAGATGAGATGAAAAATTAGCGTGTCCTCATAACACGAATAGTAAAATGCGCAAAGATATTATACAATCTGCACGGAAGAGTGGCCGAGTGGTTGAAGGCGCACGCTTGGAAAGCGTGTTCAGGTGTGAACCATCTGACAAGGGTTCGAATCCCTTTTCTTCCGCCGCTGCTTGCTATGGCATACTTTCTACTTAGAGACTCGTTGTGATTGTCATAAATAGTTTTAGTGCACACTGCTCTCAAGAAGGGGCATGATAGCACAAGTTGTGAAAGCTCACTCAAGCATTAGCATCCTGATACGCAAAGAGCAAAGCTCCTAACCCACTACTTCTTCGTCCTTCACCGGAAAACACCAGAGACAGTTGCTATCCTCTAAATACCGCATGCACGCTGCCTCGCTGAGAAAATATAACCTCAAAGCACGAGCCAGGACCGATATGTAAAACGACACAAGCAAGTAATCAAAATTACCCCAAAACAATCATCTTCTTTATTTCGGCAATTGCCTTAGCCGGATTCAGACCTTTAGGACACGCCTGTGCACAATTCATGATCGTATGGCAACGATATAACCTAAATGAATCCGTTAAAAACTCAAGCCTCTCCTTCTTTTTTGAATCTCTGCTATCAACTAACCAACGATAGGCTTGTAGCAATGCAGCAGGACCAAGGTACTTATCACCATTCCACCAAAAACTTGGACAACTCGTCGAACAGCAGGCACATAGAATGCAATCATGCAGCCCAGTGAGCTTTTCCCTTTCCTCAGGCATCTGAAGATGTTCTTTTCCATCATTACTTTTTTCGGAGTGCAACCAAGGCTTTATGGAACGATAGTGCTGAAAAAACACGGTAAGATCGGTAACCAAATCCTTTAACACTCTCATATGAGGAAGAGGATAAATTCGAATCTCACCCTTGATTTCATCCATGCGTTTTGTACATGCAAGCGTGTTACGCCCATCGATGTTCATGGCACATGAGCCACAAACCCCCTCTCTACAAGAACGTCTGAAAGTTAAAGTAGGATCTACTTCATCTTTCACTTTGATGAGAGCATCTAAGATCATGGGCGAGCAGTCCTTCTCGTTCACGTAATAGATATCCCTTCTCGGGTTATCATCACCAGGAGAGAACCTGTACACGACTAACTTTCTTGCACCAGAAGAAGGAGAATTGTGAACTTTTCCCTCAACGACACGTGAATTTTCAGGTAGCCTAAACTGCGCCATGCTATAAAAAGTGATGAACCTGAACGAGATCCTAGCATTTTATCAGGAACAGGTAAATAAAGCGCGATTTAGACATTATGCCACAGCATAAATAAGATCATAGTTACGCATAGTTAGACAAGCATATGGATTAAAATGCCAATGCATCCTCCACCTTAATATTCTTTCATAAGGACAATACCAAAACTCATGATCTTACTTTTAATTATCACCTTGTTTTTTCTGATTACTATCCTTACCTATTGTAGGATTGCTGTTTACACTGATAGGTTCTCTTAGAATGCCAGAAAAGAAAAAAGATTACTACGAAACACTTGGCGTGAGTAAAAGTGCCTCGACCGAAGAAATAAGGAAGGCTTATAAGAAGCTTGCACTTCAATACCACCCAGATCGTAATAAGGGTGATAAGGAAGCAGCGGAAAAATTTAAAGAAATTGGTGAAGCGTACAGCGTCCTAAGTAACCCTGAAAAAAAGGCATCCTATGATCAATATGGACACTCGGCATTCAACGGAGGCGGTTTTGGAGGGGCAGGTGGTTTCTCTGCAGACTTCTCTGGCATGGACTTCTCAGATATTTTCAACGATCTTTTCGGAGGGGGAAGGACGCGTAGAACAAAGGCTGATTTCAACGAAATCATCAAGGAGGACGGCTCAGATTTGCGATATGATGTATCAATCACTCTAAGGGAGGCATTCGAAGGTAAGGAAGTAAAAATTTCCTACACAAAACTAGCAGAATGTGAGCAGTGTGGTAATACAGGATGTGAAGGAAAAATCAAACCGGTGCAATGCAGTACGTGTAATGGTGCAGGATCAATCAGGTCACAACAGGGCTTTTTTACTGTAGAAAGAAGCTGCAGTACCTGCAACGGCAGTGGAATGATTATTGAAAATCCATGCAAAAAATGTGCAGGCACAGGACGAATCAGGAAAAGTGTAACCACTTGTGCAAAAATACCGCGTGGAATAAGTGACGGTGCAAAAGTATTACTTAGAGGTCAAGGGGAAGCGGGCTCTAGAGGAGGTAAGCCAGGTGACTTGTATATGATTGTCCATATTAAACAGGACGAATTTTTCACACGTAAAAACAATGACCTTTATTGCGAAGTTCCAATAAGGATGTCTTTGGCAGCCCTAGGTGGAGAAATAGAAGTTCCATCATTAGAAGGTAAAAAGTTCAAGATCAAACTCCCAGAAGGATCTCAAACAGGTGATAAACTTAAACTCAAAGGAAGAGGTATGTATCTCCTTAACTCGGAGTATAGGGGTGATATGTATGTTCGACTCACTATAGAGACACCAGTAAAACTTACGAAAAAACAGAGAGAAATATTAGAAGAATTTGAGAAAGAATCGCTTGGGTGCAGCCCAAAGTCTGAGAAATTTTTTAGTAAGATTCGCTCTATGTTTGGCCTCTGAAAACTGGACCGTTTTAGTACTTTATTGATCTACCTGATGCCATTGTAAAACGCTTAAATTCGGAGTATTACTTACGAGGACTTTCCCATGCTGCTCTTACGATAAGTAGGTCTAGAACCAGGTGACGATCCTCTTCTGGATATCGATTCCATGTTTTTTTGTTTAGGAGGCCTGCTTTCCACGTATGGATTGGCGTTCTTTTTTAAAGTAAGGGTCACTGGAATACCATAAATCCGAAAATCTCTAACAAGTGAGTTCCTTATGTAATTTAGATATGACTCAGCAACAAGTTCAGGACGATTTGCACTCAGCACAAAAGCAAACTTATATAAGATTTTCTTTATATATTTAAGTTTCACTGGTTTGGAGTTCACCATAGGATGCGGGTGATGACGTATAATTTCTTGGAGCCACACATTCAATCGATGTGTCGGAATGTTTCGTTTTGAGTCATCATACAGCCTCCTACATTCGTCTAGTATGCAGGAAAAATCGCTCTCATGGAGACAGGAAATAAAAAATATCGGTATCTGCGAAGCAATTAATTTTTGCGCTTGCAGACTAATAAAGTCCTTGATACTTTCAAGTTCAGTTGCATTGACTGCATCTTTCTTATTCCCCACGAGTATCATTGGCTTACCTTGTTCTAGGATCTTATTCATAAGAAGGAAATCCTGTCGCTCCAGCGTGAAATTCGATATATCGCACATAAAAATCACTACATCACTCTCTGCTGAAGTACGTAATGCCCTTGAATTGCATATTTTTTCCAATCCATCAGTGACTCTTTGTTTTTTTCTCAAACCGGCAGTATCAACAAGTTCGAAGGTTGTACATTTCCACTGAAACTCATCACTTATCGGATCCCTTGTAGTACCTGCTATTGGTAGCACGAGGACACGATCTTTACCTATAAACTTGTTCATTAAACTGGACTTACCAACGTTTGGCTGACCTAAAATAGAGACTCTAATTCTCCTTTGTTTCTCAGAATCATTTTCCGGAATATCTAATTGCTCGGGTATAAAGGACTCGATATAAGAAATGAGCTCACTGAGACCTAATGAATGCTCGGCAGATATTAGAAAAACATTCTGAAAGCCAAAAAGTGAACAATCATCTCTATCCTTACGATCACTCTTGTTGCAAACCAAAACTATTTTACTATTTCCAGCATTCCTTCTAAGCCAACTGGCAAAAAGCATATCCTCGGAATCGATTTTATTATCAATCACAAAAAGAATCATATCGCTTTCCTTTATTGCGTACTCAGTTCTTTCAACCGTTTCTGGATGTTGTGGATTGAAACCTGCAGTATCAAGTAGAAGAAATGATTTCCCCTCGTTTAGTGAAATTTTTCTAACAACCACATCACGAGTGACTCCTTTTCTGTCCATGGTAATTGAACGTTTTTCCCTCGCCATCTTATTGAATAATGTCGATTTACCAACGTTGGCCTTTCCAACTATGGAAACTCTAAAGACGGACTGCATATTAAAGACGAAAAGGAGCAACTAGTTAGATGTTAACTTGTATGGAACACATCTAATAGCAATATAGCTGAATAAAGCTCAAAGAAGGAGAGGGCAAGATACTTTTGCTAATCCGCACATAACAATACTCATAAGAATAGACCAATAATATTCACCCTTGAGGAAGCTCAATGAAATAGCCACAAAAGTATCATTCTGTATAAACAGTTATAGAACATTGATTAGATCTTTTCCTAGAGGTTACCTAATCTGCTTTGCTAGAACCTTATTAACCCCAGAAATGGAAAGGGGAAAGCCTAGAAGGGTAGAACTTTGAGTTAAGAAAAAACGCAAGCGAAAAGTGAGAGTGCACTAATCACAGAGAGAACCACATCTATAACATCAAATAAAAGAAACTAGGAGATCCCAGTTTCGTACAAACAGGCTTTTCAAACAAAGGCAGCACAAAACCAGCCCTATGAGCATTATTAAGGCTGAATACGTCATGAATGAAAGTATCAGTTTAAGAAGGTTATGGAAATGATTTTAACACATACAAACCAATCATAAATGTGAAGTTCCCGTTCAAAGATTATTAAAAAAGGCCGATCTTGTCGTAGTACAACCTAATTGTGCTGCTACGCCCAATTAGCTAGAATTCTATGCAGGCATTACTAGTTCAAAATGAGTAACTCTTCTTACCGAGAAATTTCTCAAAATCTTTCTTTTGCGAAGATAGAAGAACAGATTCTGCAATTTTGGGAGAAAAATAGGGTTTTTGCTCATTCTGTCTCTTCAAGAACAGATAATGGAGAGTTCGTCTCTTATGATGGACCACCTTTTGCAAATGGATTGCCACATTATGGACACCTTCTTACCGGCTTCATTAAGGATACCGTAGCCAGATATCAGACGATGCTCGGCAAAAAAGTGGAAAGGAGATTCGGATGGGATTGTCACGGTTTGCCTGCGGAGATGTACACCGAAAAAACACTTAAGATTTCAGGAAAAGAGGCAATAAAAAACTTCGGGATAGATAAATTTAACGCGGAGTGCAAAAAATCAGTTTTACTTTTTTCATCTGAATGGGAGTACTACGTCACTAGACAAGGAAGATGGGTCGATTTTCACAACGACTACAAAACTATGGACCTTTCCTTTATGGAATCCGTCATTTGGGCATTTAGGGAGTTGTATAAAAAAGGTTTGATTTATGAATCCGTAAAGGTAGTGCCTTATAGCTGGGCATGCCAGACACCATTATCGAACTTCGAGACACGGCTGGATAACGCCTATAGGGAGAAAAAAAGTAAGTCTGTGACAGTCGCCTTTGAATTGGAAGAGGATTTATTTGGTGACGGTAAAACATCTTACCTGTTAGCATGGACCACAACACCTTGGACCCTACCTTCAAATATGATGCTTGGTATATCGGAGCATGTTGTCTATACCCGTGTTGAAAAGGATGGTAAGTACTATATCTCTTCTCAATCTTCAAACAAGGAAGTAGGTGGGATAATAGTTCCAAGCGAGCTCCTGGTTGGTAAAAGGTATAAGCCACTTTTCAAATTCTTCGCACACGAAAAAGAGAATGGTGCCTTTGTTATACAGTATGCAGACTTTGTAACGGACGAAGATGGAACCGGAATAGTACATATAGCACCTGGATTCGGTGAGGAAGACTTTGAGCTGGCGAAAAAACACGGGATAACAGTCGTTTGTCCTGTCGATGATGGAGCTAGATTTACATCTGAAGTGCCACAATTTGCCGGTAGGCATGTCTTTGAAACAAATGAGGATATCATTCTCATACTCAAAGAAAAAAAACAGCTCATTAAAATCGAGGAGTATGTTCACAGTTATCCACATTGCTGGCGTACTGATACTCCACTCATATACAGGGTTGTTCCGTCATGGTATTTGAGTGTCAGTAAAATAAAGGAGAGGATGCTCGAACTCAACGACAGTATTAATTGGATTCCTGCACACCTTAAAGAAGGTCTGGTAGGCAAATGGCTAGAAAATGCAAAGGATTGGGCAATTTCAAGAAACAGATTTTGGGGAACACCCGTACCAATATGGAAATCTACGGATCCATCTCATCCAAGAATTGATGTATATGGAAGCATAACTGAAATTGAGAAGGACTTCGGTGTGAAAATTACTGATCTACACAGACCTTTCATAGATACATTAACAAGAAAAAATCCGGATGATCCTACAGGGAAGTCATCCATGGTAAGAGTCGAATCAGTTCTGGACTGCTGGTTTGAATCAGGTTCAATGCCTTTTGCACAAGTTCACTATCCTTTTGAGAACAAAGAGTGGTTTGAGAAAAATTTCCCATCAGATTTCATTACAGAATATGTTGCGCAGACCCGTGGTTGGTTTTATACGCTCATGGTTCTTTCTGTAGCGCTTTTTGACAGCGTGCCGTTTAAAAATTGCCTTGCCCACGGGGTGATATTGGATAAAGACGGAAAAAAACTCTCTAAAAGACTGAATAATTATAAAGATCCAAAAGAATTATTCGACGAATATGGAGCTGACGCATTGCGCTTCCTAATGTTATCCTCTTCAGTAATGAATGGGGGTACTCTGTTGATAGACAAAGGTGGAGAAATAATCAAGGACGTTATTAGACTTCTTCTAAAGCCTCTCTACAGCGCATACAACTTTTTTGCAACGTATGCAAATTACCACTCAATACGTGTCCCGAATGGCATGAATGATTCCGCCAATTTACTCGATAGGTACATCTTGTCAGAGTACAGAGCATTTTCACAAAAAATTAGAAATGCAATGGATGGCTATCACATACAGTCTGCATGCAAAAATGTACTTAGTTTCATCGATACGCTCAATAATTGGTATATTAGACGCTCTAGGGAAAGGTTCGTGGCAGGAGAGCAGCAAGCCTTCGAAGTCCTACATTTTGTTCTTTCAGAAATGCTTAAGATAATCGCGCCGCTCCTTCCAATGAATGCGGAAAAGATTTGGATGGCATTGCACAATGATAAAACGACATCTGTACACCTAGAAAAATACCCAGAGGTTAATGTTTTACCTGAGGACGAAGAAATCATACAAACAATGCAATTAACAAGAGAAATATGCAATACAGCCTTTTCCATAAGGAACAAAAACGCCGTTAGAATAAGGCAGCCATTAAGACATCTCGAGGTTATAGGTAAAGTCAGCTCAACATTTACAGGAAACACCGAACTATTATCTATCCTGAAGGATGAGGCGAACGTAAAGTGCATTACCTTCAAAGAAAGTGATCCTCAAGTAAGGCAATCACTTAAACTAAACTTTCACGTTTTAGGCAAAAGATACCCAAAAGAAGTAAAACACATGATCAATGAACTCAAAAGTGGAAATTGGGAAAGTATACTCTCTGGCGAAGTATATCTCGGCGGTAGACTTCTGAAAAACGATGAATACGAGATTTCGGTTGTCTCCGAAAGCAGCAATACGGGACAAGTCGCTTCGTTTTGCCTAGCTGTAAAGTTGGACTTAAAACTAGATGAAGAACTGATGTCTGAAGGGAGATTCAGAGATCTAGTACGCATGATACAACAAACCAGGAAATCAGCTGGTCTAACAATAAAAGAAAAGGTCACAATAAAAGTGTATGCTCCAGCAGAATATCTTGACACACTTGAGAAGTTCAAGAGCTCGCTAATTGTATCAACATATGCGAATCAAATAATTGCAAATAGATCAAATAATTTCTCTGATTGCTCATTTATCGAAGAGATTTCACAGAAAATAAAAATTGGTATAATGAGGGAGGATAGCGCGTGCGGACATAGTTGATAATGGGGGTTTCTAACAAAGGCCAGGTGGAAGAAGAAGCACTACTTGATGAGCTTTACAACTCTGGCGCCATATTAAAGGGGCATTTCCTCCTTTCTTCCGGACTGCACAGCGATACGTATATACAGTGCGCTCTTTTACTGCAAAATCCACGGCGTACCTTTAAGTTCGCATCAGCTTTAGTGCAACTCATCCCTGAAAAAATCAAGAGTGCGATCGACTTAATCGTCGCACCAGCACTCGGTGGATTGATCATTGGATATGAGGTAGCACGCTTATTGGATAAAGATTTTGTCTTTTTTGAACGGTTTAACGGGGAACTCACTCTGAGACGCGGTTTTAAAGTCGAGAGTAAACAAAACGTTCTGCTCATAGAGGATGTAGTCACTACAGCCGGTTCTTCTATAGATGTTATACAAAAAATCCATGACCGCGGTGCAAGTGTAATCTTTGCAGCTTCAATAATAGACAGATCTGGAGGAGCCGCAGAAGAACGTTTTAAAAAGCACAGTTGCGAATTCCTTAGTGTCGTAAAACTAAGTTGTATCACATTTGATACAGCAAATATCCCGAAAGAATTGAGCAATGTTCCTTGTATAAGGCCGGGTTCTAATAATCTTAATTGACGGACACGTACTGAACAAATTCTAGCCAAGAATATCAATCTGCGTGGTGGTTCGCCATTTATTTTCCATAAGCAAAATTATGTGTGTAAGCGTTTGAGATAGACTAGAAATAACATCAGTGTTAGTTTAGAAAATTAGTATGTTTTGATAATGCGTAATGTATGGATCTACAAGAAATACAAAAGTTGGAAACCTCGCTCTTTAAGTTGCGCAAATCCGAAGGAGAGAAGTGGAACTTTAAATTGTTAAGCTGGTCTCAGAAGCGCGGTACTTTGAGTCTAGAATTCTCGGGTGCTGATGATGAGCACCTGGTTGTGGCGGTCGAGAAGAATAAGGATGGCTCTGTTGCCACTGGCAAGATTTTCACCAAAGTTCAGGAAACTATTGATTTAGGTGCCGACTACGCTTCCATACTTTTCTATGATGGTTCTACAGCAGCTCTGGTAACTGAGGGAAAGCCGTTTCAGCCTTCTTCCTTGCTCGGTTACTTTGGCGCTTTTTTTCAAGGCGTTAATTGTCGTCTTTCCCAAGTTAATTATCACGTCCTTAATGGCACGCTTTGTCTCTCTTTGTCAGGAGCTGTTCGTTCTCCCACAGTTGATGGGAAGTTTCTTTTATGGCCCTTCTCACAAGCTGAAATAAGTGTTGAAAGAGTGCGTGGGTCGTCACAATGCCGTTGCACAGTCAAAAAAATAAAGGCGGTAGAGCGTAATGCAAATTTGCATTACAGGTTTAATATTCCCGGTGCTTATATGGGTTTTGATAATAAGGATGCCCAGTATTTTATATCTGGGCGTGGGATACTGCTTTCGCACGGCGAGCTTTCAGACTTCTCAGATCAATCAAAATGTTTCGCTGCTCCTATGGGGATATTGAATAGCTTGTTAACTTACTTGAATAGGAATTGCACTTTTGCGCAAGTACGGTCATGGCTTTTCCACAGTGGAAAAGAGCCGGCTTCTACTGCTTCAGCTAATGCTATAATTCATTCAGGCCAGTGTAGCTCCCAAGATAATCAGTTGGCTCATCAGAGACTGAGTAAAGCCATCGACTCCAAAGTGGATAGAGAATCCGAGAGTAAAGGCCTTCCTCATACAAGAAAATTATCTACCGAAGGCACTTCCAAACCGGTATCTGAGATGAGCGACGCTTCAACAATAACACATTATTTTCCTAAAGTGCGTAGGTGATACGCACGGGGGTCCCGCTTTTTACTTCTGATTCCTCGGATACTACCCATCTGTGGGGCCCCCTTCTCTCTTTCTTGTTTACGTTATTTCCTGAGTAATTCTTCGAGATCGTGCATGGCTTTGTCATTTGTTGCGCCTACTTTTCCTATTTTTAGAGCGAGCAGGCGAGCTTTCTCAAAGTTTTTTATTAACTTGTTTACTTCGTATATCTTGACTCCCGACCCGCTTGCTATGCGTGATTTGCGTGACTGGTTAATTGAATCGAGACACGCTCTCTCTCTCTTTGTCATACTGCCTATCATGGCCAGATTTTTCTTCAGGGTTGTATCATCGACGAGGTGCTCTGATGGAACCTTATTAACTCCAGGAATAAAACGTAAAAGTTTAGCTATTCCACCAAGCTTATCGATGCTTTTCAGCTGTAGCACAAGATCATCATAGTCGAACTTACCAGCTTCGATTCTTTTTCTCATAGAACCTATTCTCTCTTCACCAACTTCAGACGAAGCATATTCAACCAGGGAGGCAATATCTCCAGCCCCCATTATTCTTCCCGCCATACGTTCCGGGTGAAATTCTTCTAAATCATTAACCCTTTCTCCAGCACCACAAAATCTAATGGGAAGACCAACAGATTGCCTAACTGAAAGCACTGAACCAACGCGTGCATCGCTGTCCAGCCTGCTCACTATTACCCCAGTTGTACCGATCTCTGAGTGAAATGTCTTCGCAACATTAAGTGAATCTTGCCCCATCATCGCATCTAGAACCTGAAATATCTCGGAAGGCTGTAAGCAATTCTTAATCACTCTCAACTCTTCCATAAGCACGGAATCAATTTGCGAACGTCCAGCAGTGTCAACTATGAGTACATCATAATTTTCATTGCTATTATTGAATAAATCTAATGTTTTCTTTACGATCGCATCGACATCCTCACCTTCCACTATAGGAACACTATCGACGTCAATTTGCTTTGCAAGAATTTCAAGCTGTTTCCTGGCTGCAGGCCTATAGATATCTACAGAAGATAAAAGAATATTTTTTTTAAATTTTTTCCGAATCAACAGAGCTAACTTTGCTGCAGTTGTCGTCTTCCCAACTCCCTGTAAGCCAACAAACATAAATATCTGTTTCCCAAATTTCGGGAATTCAAATTTCTGCGATTCACCTCCCAAAATTTTTACCAATTCCTCTTTTACAACACTTCCGATTACCGCTGGTGTCGAGATCCCCTTAACACGAGACTTCCCAATAACCGATTCTTTTACATTTGCGATAAACTGTTTAGTTACAGGAAGACTAACATCTGCCTCGAGAAACGTCAGACGCAATTTCCGAACAAAATCGTCAAACTCCTTTTCGGTAATCACTCCTCTGTTCTTTATTCCATCCAGTGCACCACCAATTTTTTTAGAAAGTGAATCAAACATAACAAATCAAACCCCTGCAAAGAGAAACAATACAACAACAATGCTCATTAAAAAAATCACAATACTAAGCGACAATGAGTCTAAACAACTACAGGTCGTTGGAATCACTGATCCAAACAAAGCGCACAGTCCTCGAACAGCCGAGTTCCAAAGAAAAAACAAATGCTTTTCCATTTTTGAAGTAAGCCGATTAAGTGCCAGTGAACTCGATCGTAGTAGTGCATTCAATTCTAAAAGGAGCATATGCACCGTACCTGAGAAAAGAAAATATAGGACGGCAGTACTAAGAACTACCGCTAGCACTATAAAAAACTCAACAAGATCATGAAGCCAAGTGGTGAAAGAAAGAAACAAATAGATACAAACGCACGCAATACAGAACCTTTCACCTAAAGAAGCTTCAAAAGTTTTGTTGTTGATCCTTCCACTGGCAGCATAGCAACAGTATAACAACCTTACTGGTATCATAGAAGTGAAAAGAGCTTGCAAAAAGAAGACTGTGATTTTTCCTCCGTATCCAAAGGACTGCAAAAAAAGAAAACCAGAGCTCAAAGGAGAAATAAAACTCGCGGAAATTGCAATAAAAGATGCAAATAAAGGAATCGGTGAAAGAAAGCGAAATTTTGTCACTTTTGTAAATGTATCTACACCCGACCTCAAAAAGAGTGAACAAACAAAATACACCACCAACTGATAAACAGCAGAGATGAAAATACAATGATATACATAACTTATAGAGCAGTGCAGTATGATACCTGTTAAACCCACCTGCCCTATTTGGTTTACCATAAGTGCATCTAGTAGCTTTTTCTCAATCGTCATCCGGTAAAATGCATATAGCAACGTGAAAAAACTTAAGACGAATAAAAATTCACTGTGGCCAATGCCGATTTTCCCAATTAAGGCTAGCGGCAATGTATATGTGAAGATGCTAAAAAATGGAAGGAAGAGTGCTCCAGTACTTACATACGCACCTTTCATTACTGGAGCCATGATAAACACACCAGCATAGAGAAAAAGTAAACTTCCGAATAACTTTCCCTTCACATCATGAAGATGTAAAAAATTAATGTTATCCGCCGCAAAAGAAAGGTCATGAGGTATGAGCACAGCCATAGCAGTAGCTACGGCAAAACTGCATGCCGCATATGTAACGGCTCCTTTTACATTACCCCGCGAAGCAATTAACGTCGAGTATATCAGCGAAAGAGTCTCAAGGCCCAATAAAATATAAAATAAGTTGTTCTGAAAAAATGTAAAAAGACAAGCAAGTAAAATTAATGTGCTGCTGACTTTCTCAAAAGTGTTCAACTTAAAGAAAAAAAACACAAAGATACAGAAAAAAACTGAAGTCGCAGAAATAAAAAAAAGACTGCTCACAGCATCAAGCACCACAGAAGGATCCTTAAATAGTAACAGGGAAGGAGAATTTACTAAACCGGTTTTCTACAGAGAAAGAGCATCTCAATCCGGGATATGAGTTGAATCCCCAGCTTTACCCTTGCAAGTTGCATAACGAAAAGCGTCTTTTTTAAAAATCTCAGCACTATTCGACACAACCACGGTTCCAGCGAAAATATCATGCCAGGTTCTACTTTTCTTATCAAAAATGCTCCAGAGTATGCCGAGGAAAAACGCAAGCAAAGATAAAGGTAACATAATTAATCTTTTTATACACGCAGAGACCGAAGGCTTTTCCAAGGTCTCATCGTCAAGAAGCCTTAACCTTAAAATCCACTTGCCCGGCGTACAGCCAAACCTGTGCCAACATGTAACAAATAGTATTGCCAAAAGTATCAACTGAAACACTTGTACTACTAGAACACTCTTATAGAACCCTGTAATAAGAGCCCTTTCTGCCTGACTTATAGGAAGACTAAATCTATACCTTTCAAGAACCTCGACTGGAAACTGCAAATCAACTAAAAAAGAAAGTAAGTACCCACTAACCTTCAATATCAGAACGCAAAAAAGAAGGTCCGTAATCGTACTGACGGAACGTTTAAATTGACTGGCGTAAATGACTCCCCGCCGATCAGTCTTGCTTTTATGAGGAAAAGAAAAAAGCCTATGAGGAAAATCAAAGATTGATTTTATAACACTAGGAAACAGTGAAAAAAGCTTATTCATAAGAGCTAAGAGATAGCACAATCCCCCTTGACGTAGAACGCCATGATTCCGCTGCATGCACTTTTGAAAGTACACTTTCTAACTATGGAATTTTTCAGAGCAAGACCTTCACCCAGATTTTTCATGTATTCATAGGAGTAATAGAATAGAGACCTATTAACATCAAAGACATAATCATGAATCTCCTGTTGCTTTGCCGCACGCACCAGAACTGCTAGTACACCTCCATCTTTTAAGATAGTAATACAACTCGGTATAACATCCGATAAATCACCAAGGTAAGAAAAAGAATCAGCTGCTATCACAAGATCGTATTTATTCTCTTGAGAAAGAAGGAATGACTTTATGTCATTACAGATAACTGAATCAAAAACCGGCTTTCCATCAACCAAACATCGTTTTGCAACTTCCAACATGTTTTCTGATATATCAACGCCTGTTGCCTCGCCTACCACACCACTTAATTTCAGGAAATGTGTGCAAATACCTGTTCCACAACCAAGATCCAAAATTGAAAGCTCATCAGAAGTAAGCTTAGTACCGATAATCGCTTTCAGCCCTTCAAAAATAAGCTTATGTCCAATGTACCTTCTACCTATAAGAAACCTCTCAACATACTCCTGCGCCAAGTGTTCAAATCTTTCTTTAACGATAAAGTTCGGGATCCTATTTATTTTTTGACCATTAAGAAAATCCAAAAAGAACCTCACCTCCTCATACTCTCTCCCTTTAGAGACAATACTCTCAAATATAGCCCTAGCTTTCTTCGTTTCTCCGGAGATCAAAAAGCATCTAGCTAGATTATATGGAATCAATGGTTTATTCCGGTACAAACCATTAAGCATCTTAAAACGAAACTTGGCATCACCAAGATTACCTCTATAGAAATGATAAAGACCTAGAGAAACATTATTCTTATAAAACTCTCTAAAATTAGAAGAAGAGTGAAAGTTATCCTTGATTACTTCATAAAACTTCTCCTTCTCTCCAAAGAGACTACAGAACCGCGTTAACAAATCGGAAATCTCCCGGTAGATCCGCGACAGTAAGAGAAGAAACGAATTAAACACCGAACCAAATATTCAAAGAAGCTAAACTAAAAATACAGGAAAAACATTTCTCCACAAGGGCTATTAACGCAAGGAAGACTTAACTATTAGTTTACCAGAGAAATTTCCTGCATACATTCACACACAACTGATTAGATCATTCAATATCTCTCTTACCGGACGCTCGCCTTTAACTAAACCCACAACCTCACCCGCCATCACCGAGCCACGTTCGGTATCACCTTCTATTACAGCTCTACGTAGACTTCCAGCCCAAAATTTTTCTATGGCAAGCTGTGCTTCCTCCTTAGAAATATGAGCAGAATCAAGCTGCCTAATTATTTCTCTTTGAAAAACTTTAAATTCTTCAGTTGCATCGTTCTTTAGTAAACGAACTGGGATAACGGCAAGCCTCGGATCCAGCTGCTCTGAAACAACCGCATCATGAGAAGAGGCTGCTACACACTTTGCTTTAAATCTTGGGTGCGCAATGGATTCTTTTGCACAGGCAAAAAGCGTCCCAACTTGACAACCAGCAGCTCCCATTTCTAGGTAACTTTTCACGATAGCTCCAGTACCTATTCCCCCAGCAACAAAAATAGGAACGTCGCGAATCTCCGGCAAAATTTCCTGAGCAAGCACAGATGTACTTACCCTAGTGATATGACCACCGGCTTCCCTACCCTCTATTATCAGGGCACTTGCACCGATTCTACACATTTTTTTCGCGATCGAGATGGAAGGTGCAAATACAATAACCTTAATCCCATGATTCAAAACAAGACTTAAAACCTGTTTTGATGGAATACCACCTGCTAAGATTACATGTGTAACGCCAGAACGAATGCACACATCAATCAGCTCAGGTAACTGAGGGTGCATTAAAACTATATTCACACCAAATGGATTAGAACCAACGAGCTCTTTTGTAAGGCATATTTCTTGTTCCAGTTGATCTGGAGACATCGCAGAACACGCTAATACACCAAATGCGCCAGCATTGGAAATAGCAGAAACCAAACGGTGCTCAGAAATCCAACTCATTGCTCCTCCCATAATGGAATACCTGGTACCAAGGAACCCTTTACCACGATTCCAGCAATCTATAAGGGAAAACATAAACCGAATTTCTCTTTTTATGTGCGAAAATTCTCCTATAACACCTTAGGTATTGCAATACCAGCGCGACCCACTTTACTGACTATTAAGAGGAGCTACTGTTTCTGAATTTTAGAAAAAAATATCCTTATGCAGAAGTTTCTATGTTAGAGTGAAGTCTCATGGAGTAAATGAGGCTTATAATCGTGTTAAAAAGTGTCTTTTCCTCAATTAGAAATTCGATCGCAAAGAGTAGAGATTACTTGTCAAGTGGAATCGATAATATTTTTGCAAAAGAGAAAATAAGTGAATCCACTATTGAGCAGTTGGAAGAACTACTTCTTTCCGCTGATATTGGTCCCACTGTGACCGAGAGAATCGTTAAAGCGGTCAAAAAAATTAAAGTAAAAGATGGCGAGTCACTTGAACAAGTGAAAAGTATTACACGTGAACAAATAAGGAAAGTACTTGATCCCACCTCAAAAAAGCTGATTTTCCCACAGACCGGACCGCAAGTCATTGTATTTTGTGGGGTGAATGGCAATGGTAAGACAACCACCATAGGGAAATTAGCATACAAATTTATTCAAGAGAATAAAACGGTCATGATTGCTGCATGTGATCTTTTCAGAGCAGCCGCAATAGAACAACTGCGTTTCTGGGCGGAAAGAGTATCTGCGACATTTTTTTCAAGCGAAACAAGCAAAAATGCCTCTGGTACTGCTTATAAAGCCTTAGAAAAAGCTCTAGAAGATAAAGTTGATGCACTTATAATAGATACTTCTGGCAGGTTACACACACAGAATGACCTCATGGAAGAACTCAAAAAGATATGTAGGGTACTTTCGAAGCTAATGCCCTCAGCACCCCACGAGGTCATACTGGCTCTGGACGCCAGTACTGGGCAAAATGCTCTAAACCAAGTGCAGGTTTTTAAAGATGCGGTCAATCTCACTGGACTGGTCGTGACAAAACTAGATGGCACGTCCAAAGGAGGAGTGATTGTAGCTATAGCTGAAAGATATCCCAACCTTGGTATATACTTTGTGGGAACAGGAGAAAAAATAACTGATCTGGAAGAATTCTCTTCTTCAGAGTTTGTAGATGCTTTGCTTGAAGTAAAAACTACATCTTAATAGAACTTATTACCACAGAATCAGGACTTCAAAAATTCCACGGATTTTTGCGGCACGTAATCTGATAGTAAGCATTCCATTTTACCACCAAAAAGAGATTTCGTACTGTAGAAATAGACAGACTAAGCAAGCTTACCAAGGAAAATAAGGTATATTTCCCGAGAAGCCTTCCTACTGGCATCCGGTTTGAAATACTCTATTTTCTTAAACTTTTTCTTTAGCGAATTAACAAATCTATATTCGTCCTCACTACCCCTAAGGATCTTGATTACCACTGTACCAAACTTCTTCAAACTACTTTTTGCATACTCGAGAACTAGCTCAGCCAATCTTATGGATGAAATGCTATCTGTAACTCTGCTGCCAGAAGCGCTTGGTGCAAGATCCGAAACAATAACATCTAATTCAACACCGCTAATGTATTCATAGAGCTCTTTACGCTGCAACTCTATATCCAATTTTATGACCTCAACCCCAGGGATAGGATCCATATCAGCCAAATCAACCGCAATTAGCCGTCCAGTACCATTCAAAGCATTTGCGATTACTTGACTCCAACCACCAGGTGCACTTCCAAGCTCAAGCACAACAGAACCCTCTCGAATGAGGTTAAACTTCTTATTTATCTCTAGAAATTTGTACGCTGCTCTCGACCTGTATTGCTCAGCTTTTGCCTTTTTCACAAAAGGGTCATTAACGTGCCTATAAAGCCACCGACTTGAAGAAGCAGTGCGTCTACTTATACGCCGAAGTTTGTTTTTCACTTATTTTTCCTTGCACTATCTTAACGATCTCCTCACTCGTACGACCGACTCCCATGCGTTTAATAACGTGAATATTCGAATACGTATGTGCAATTTTCTCATATCCCATGCATACGTTCGAAAGGTACTCTCTAGGCATACGTTCAAAGTTATCACGACCTAATTTTTTACGACCAGATCCCGAAAGAAGCAGAGTTAAATCGGGTTCAACCAGACAACCGGAAAGCTTATGTAAATCCAAAATTGTCTGCAGGTCAATTTTCTCCCCATATCCCTGATATGCTAAAGTCGAATAAATGAACCTGTCGCAAACGACAATCTTACCTTCTTTCAACGCCGGTAGTATTACTTTATTGTAATGATCAACACGTGCACCAACTATAAGCAATAACCGCGCCATAGGGTCTATAGAATCATGGAGGATCATGGACCTTAAACTTTCGGCAAATGGAGTACCACCAGGCTCCCTTGTTAAAACGCAAGGATACCCATTTTTTGCAAGAAACTTACTCAAAAGCTTCACCTGTGTACTCTTACCAGACCCATCAATCCCCTCGAATACTATAAACACACTACCTGCACAAACCAGATAAGAAAAACAAATCTTCCTGCGAACCTGCCTCTAGAAAATAGCATCTCTGCACATTACACCCTAATTCTTTGTGCAACTAAGAAATCCCACTCTTACTGAAAAACGGCGACATAACAACGCAACCAAAGTAAATAAATTCCCCTAAGGCAAAAGGTCAAGTAACACTTGAACCATCTTTAGAAACTCTACTAGACTTTGAGTAAGAGCCTCTCAGGATTTTCCAAACACTCTTTCACACGAACAAGGAAGCTAACTGCCTCCCTACCATCAACTATACGGTGATCATAAGAGAGAGCAAGATACATCATTGGCCGCACAACAATCGCGCCATCAATAACAACAGGCCTTTCTTTTATTGCGTGCATTCCAAGTATGCCAGATTGTGGAGGATTAATAATTGGCGTTGACATGAGTGAACCATAAATACCACCATTAGAAATGGTGAAAGTACCACCCTGCATATCGTCTGGCTCTATTTTGCCATCCCTAGCCTTTTTTCCGTATTCAAGTATTTGTCTTTCAATTTCTGCAAAGGAAAGATTCTGCGCATTTTTTATTACTGGCACAACAAGACCATTCTTTGTACCAACGGCAACCCCGATATTATAGTAATCTTTGTAAACTATGTCCTTTCCACGAATCTCGGCATTAATTTCCGGAAAAGCTTCAAGCCCACAAATAACAGCTTGTACAAAAAACGACATAAAGCCAAGTTTCAAGCCATGGACCTTTTCAAAGGAATCCTTGTAACGCTTTCTTATTTGAATGACATTCTCCATATCCACTTCATTGAAAGTCGTTAAAATTGCAGCTGTATTTTGTGATTCCTTCAGTCTCGATGCGATTCTTTGTCTCAACTTAGACAGCGGTACAAGCCTTTCAGGGAACTTAGGAGCTAAAGAACCACTACCAGCAACTGCACGCTGTTCTGATTCCGAATCTTGTTTTTGGGCTGGATCACCGTAAAAAAGTCGACTTAATACATCAACTTTCCTTATCCTGTTATCTTTCCCAGTACCAACAATATCCCTTGGGGATAACGACTTCTCTTCCAGCAGAATTCGCGCAGATGGTGCGTCCTGCTTTGCATAAACTAACTCAGAAGATTGCAGCGATGAAACATCCTTTCCTGTGCTTACACCTAATGCAGTTCCTCCTGCAATGGCAACAGATGGTGGAACGATATTACCACCATCAACCCCAGGTGAAATTGGGCTGCCTCCATCGGAAGCAACAACATTTTCGTCGATTAACCCGAGAACATCGTCTACTTTCACCGCTTGCCCTACCTCAACATTGATTTTACTCAAAACTCCAGAAACAGGAGCAGATACTTCTACGGCTGCCTTATCGGTTTCAAGCTCAAAAAGTAACTCGTCCTCCCTCACGGAATCACCGATATTTTTAGTAATTTTCACAACGGATGCCTCCGCAATTGATTCACCCATTCTTGGGACGAGAACTTCTTTCATGTTTTAGTTAATACAAATCTAAATGTTTATAACCAGCACTCAGAGCCAATTATAAACCTACTCTAACTGAATGGACATAGCTTCTCGCAATTTCATTTCTTCATTACATAAATGATGAATGAGATCAAATTATTACATTTATGATGTTTGCCAGCTAACATTATTAATGTAATAAAATCTATAAAACATCAGCGAATGTAATAACAATGCATTGCGAATTGAGGGAAAGATACTTAGCTTTTATAAAGATCTCAAAAATACCAAAATGAACGTCATAAATTGCATAGAACTCATATTAAGCGAAGCAAGAAAACGAGATTGCCAAGCAGATTTATTAGCGACTCAAACTAAAAGCACGATTGTGAACGCAAGAAACTTCGAGATAGAAAAATTAGAAGAATCCTTATTCTCGAGCATTACGTTTAGACTAATAAAAGATAAGAGGGTAACCTCTATAAGATGCGATCCTTCCGCAGATGTCCGACGCCTAGTTTCGCAAGCATACGATGCATTAGCATATATTCCAGAAAATGAATACGTTTCACTACCACAAAATGTAGCAGTAGTCGATGACGTTTATGGTACTCACACTGACCACAACTTTCCCGATAAATTAAAGGAGTTGGCAATCGAAACTGAGCAAATAGCTCACTCAAATGGGAAACTAAAAACCACAGAAACCATTGAATTTGGAAAAAAAATCATAAAAAAAATAGTTGCAAATACGAATGGGTTTTCTGGGACCTTTGAAAACCAACTATTCTCTGCCGTAGTAAGCTTAGTCGCGGAAAATGAAGGCAATCTAAATGCGGGTTATTCGTACATCACTAGCAACTCGCTTAAAGACCTTGTCCCAGCAGAATTAGCAGCCGAAGCAGAAAAAAGAGCTACAGAAGGCCTAAAACCGCAGAAAGTCTCAACGTGCAAACGAGAAGTTATATTTGACGCAAGGTGCGCTTCGAGTTTCCTCAATAATTTTAACAGTTTCCTTAGTGGCAAGTCAGTTACCCAATCAGCAACTTTCTTAAAAAGCTATATGGATAAAGAGATACTTCCAAGCAGCATAAGCATATTCAACAATCCAGAAGGAATAAACTGTAAAATCGAAACACCAGCCTTTGATGATGAGGGAAACTACACGACCAAGCGCTTTCCGCTAATAGAACGAGGAGTATTGAAAAACTGGATACTTGATCAGTACAACGCCAACAAACTCGGCTTACAAGCAAATGGCTTTGCTAAACGCACCTTTAGTGGAAGTATCTTTCCTTCAGTAACAAACATTTATCTAGAAAGCAGCGACACATATTCCGAAAGAGAACTGATAAGTAGAATTAAGGAAGGGTTGTATGTAACAGGCTTATTTAGCTGCGGTATTAACCCAATAACTGGAGACTATAGCCAGGGAGTTCAAGGATTATGGATTGAAAATGGACAACTTTCGTTTCCCGTGAGCGAGATTACGATTGCTGGACAACTAAAAGATGTTTTTAAAGAAATTATCGCAGCCAATAACATAAAGTTTTTTGGTAGAGCGAACTCTCCTTCTCTATATCTCGGATTCATGTCTATCAGTGGAACATGAAATAAAGATATTCCCTACTTTAAAATGGGTCTTTTAAAAACCCTATCTTAAAGTAGGGTTTTATTTTCACCAAAACTTATGGCTATCCCATATAGGAACTATTTACAAGATCAGATCTCGATAAAATGTCTACATTAGTAGCTCAAGTAACACTTTAACTATAAAAATTCACATAGCAACGCTTTAATGTATTACTTTAATATACTCGAATAGACTCCCTTTTCACCTATATTATCAATACTGATGATACTTTTTTTTTACTTTAACAAAAATCTCAGCTATAAAGAAATGAGCTGTATGCGCATGATGGTAAAAAGATGATCAATAAAATCGGTTTTATTTTTAGATTGCTAAGTGTTGCTTTGCTTTTGGGAACCTCATATCAAGCAAAAGCATTAAACAAAGAAATTACGACCTCACAGATAGAGATAGGTGGAACGTTTAAACTAACCGATCAGAATGGCCGTCAAGTCACGAACGACATACTAAAAGGGAAATATACTCTCGTGCTTTTTGGCTTTAGTAGATGCCCACATATTTGTCCAGGACAATTAGCTCTTTTAGAAAAAACGCTCGATGCGTTCCCAAAACTTCAGGCACTTTTTATTACTCTAGATCCTGCAAATGACACAGTGGAAGTGCTAAATAAATTTAGTCGCTCATTTCACAAGCGAATACTTATGCTTACAGGTTCAAACGAGATGATAGAAAAAGTTGTCAACGATTATAAAGTTTATGTAGCAGCGGATGAGGATCCTGAAAAATTCAATCATTCAGCACTTATGTATCTTATGGGACTAGATGGTCGTTATATAAGTCATATAGCACCTCGCAGTGAAGATGAATTACTCGCATTTGTAGATCACTATACAATATAATTCACTCGGGCATAATTTCACTTTTTTTAGCTAATTGAACTTCTACGTATACACGCTTGCCCGTTTCATCTTTTCAAGAACTCGCTTTTGAAAGCGGGAGACAAAATTAATGTGCGTGCTCCTGAATTGACTATAAATAAGCTTTGATTTAGAATCTCGAGCTGTGTGCGGAGTGTAGCACAGCCTGGTTAGTGTGCTTGGTTTGGGACCAAGAGGTCGGGGGTTCGAATCCCTCCACTCCGACACTTTTCTGCATTATCAAAAAGCATTGAGTAATTCTTCCGCTGAGCTTCCTAACAACATTGAAGCAGAACAACTTATACTCGGTGCTCTACTCACTAATAACGATGCCTGTGATGAGATAGAGGAGCTTATCTCATCATCTTCTTTTTACGCTCCGGTACATAGAAAAATCTTTGAAGTTTTGCTTCACCTTAGATCAAAAGAACTCGTTGCTAATCCCGTAACCCTAAAGAATTATCTTGAATCAAGCAATGAATTAAGTGCTATTGGTGGTCAAGAATATCTGCTCAATATAATTGAAAAAGCTAGTATTGTAGTGGATGTATCAAGTTTGGCACGTGTAATACAAGAGCTTTATATAAGAAGACAACTAATCGTTTTGGCACAAAAAATAATTTCTGGTGCCACCGGTGAACAGAGTAATACAACTACAAGTGAGCAGATAGAAGAAGCTGAACATTCTTTATTTCAACTTGCAAGCTCAGGTGAACTTGATCCATCTTGCTTACACATTTCTAAACCGATTGAGATCGCGGTTGAACGAGCAAAAATTACTTTCAAAGCAAAGGTCCCATTTCAGAATACTTCCACCGGCTTCAGGGATATAGATAATCTTTTAGGCGGGCTACAAAATTCAGACCTATTAATAATAGCAGGACGTCCATCTATGGGTAAAACATCTTTAGCCATAAGTATGGCACTACGGGTAACTAGAGAGTTACAAAAACAAGGAATGTCCGCGTGCTTTTTCTCTTTGGAAATGTCAGCTGATCAAATTGCTTCTAGAATGCTATCTGTGCATTCTGGAGTCGATGCATTCAGCATTAGAACAGGTAAAAAGTTTTCTGAAGAATCACTGAAGAAAGTGATTGAAAGTAGCAAAGAATTATCGGAATTACCCCTTTTCATAGATGATACTGCTTCTGTATCAATCTCAGCACTACGCACAAAACTACGCAGACTACATCGAAAGACAAAACTTGGGGCAATTTTCATAGATTACCTGCAACTTTTGCGAGGCTCTAAGGGTACAGAGTTCAATAGAGTACAAGAGGTCTCCGAAATCACTAAGGGACTAAAATTAATCGCTAAGGAACTTAATGTACCAGTTGTTGCTCTCTCGCAGCTCTCCCGACTGGTTGAACAGAGAGAAGACAAACGTCCGCAACTTTCTGACTTGAGAGAGTCGGGTTCAATAGAACAAGATGCAGACGTTGTAATGTTTGTTTTTCGCGAAGCCTATTACATGATGCGTAAACAACCTTCAAGTGATGATGAAAATTATGAGAATTGGCAATTCAAGATGGATGAAGTAAGAAACAAAGCTGAGATAATAATAGCAAAACAAAGGAACGGTCCAGTTGGGACCGCCCTACTTTTTTTCGATCAGTCAACTACAGTCTTTGATGATCTGTCCCTCTTTTCAGATGACTGACAGGCAGTTTGATGCACTTTTTCATGCTGTATTATAAGTGCTTTTTAAAAGGCTTACCTGTTTAGGACCATACTTTTTTTGAAGAAAGCGTAATAGTCAAAGGGATCCCCCATAAAGAAACAATAAATTTTTAGGCAAATTCCTTTCTCACTATTTCTATTAGTCTTGCTAACCTTGCTTCTAGCAACTGGTCCGCATCATATTGACTTTTCACGGAGCTTACCCTTGCATACTTGTTTGCTGGAAAAGTCACGAGGCTTACCTCTATGAGTTTCACAGCTGTCATAATTCTCGCTCCTGTATGCTTATCCATCTTATACTTTTTTGGTATGTATCCAATTGATAGCCCGTTTAGTACTCCTGCCTTGAGCAGCTTATATGCTTCATACCCCTGATTTACCTCCATAATTATATGACCTTTTAAATAAAGTCCTTTCTCAGTTTCCTGCATTTCAAGAACTTTCCCAATAGGTTGATCTTGCCTGTGTTGCCACAAAAGTGGTACACACTTCGTCAAGTCAAAAGCACCACTACTGATAATATCTCCTTGTTCATCAACTACATCAAAGACGCTAGCATAGCCATAAAAAACACCTTCTTCGTTGAGGTTCTTTGTATCAATGTCAAAAATAACTTTTTTTTCAATCACAATTGCGCATATATAGGAAAAGCATCATTTTAATAGGAGAGATTTCTTAAGGTAAGCAAATCACATGAATTGGATTCCCATAAATCGCGATTAATACCTGCATCATACAAACAGTTTCGTAGAAGTGCCCCTTCTTACATCGGACTCCTCTAATCCACTTTTGTGCAACATAGTTATCGCACACCATAAATCATTTTCACCCGTGAATGAGACCTTTTAGTTCCAACTACTGCAATGTCTTGCAAAAAGGCATTGCTAGTGAAGATCTTTAAAATACAACAAATTGGATCACATTATCGCGAGATTTTCGGCAAAGTGAACTGGTAGCTCCGCAGTGACTTTTATAATTTTTCCAAAAAGTTCAAACTCTATTTCGCATGCGTGCAGGCATAATTTCTTATTCACGGAGCATTCTAAAAAGGCTTCTCTTCTTCCATATTTTCCGTCATTCAATACCGGATGCCCAATACTTGCCATTTGGCTTCTAATCTGGTGTTTTCTTCCGGTTAAAGGAAAGAGTTCAATTAGTGACGCATTTTTGAATTTCTTGATAACGTGAAACTGTGTAATAGCATGTTCACCATTGCCAATATGGTTGCACTGCATTACTTCTTCACCCTTAAAAAGGACTTTGTTTATGTAGCAATCAACTGCCCCTTTTTTTTCCTTCAACTCTCCAATCACTATAGCAAGGTACCTTTTTTTGACGAGCCTGTTCGAGAACAGTCGCCACAACTCTCTAGCTGCATCGAGCGTCTTTGCAAAGATAAGTACGCCAGTAGTATGTTTATCAAGCCTGTGAACAACACGATATTCAGGATTGATAGATTTCATCGCATTATCTATGCTCGTTGTAATCCCGTAACCCGACTGAACAGGAAATCCAAATGGTTTATCAATGGCTAACACATTTTCGTCCTCGTATAACATGAGCGACGCAATAAACTTGACAAACTTACTGTCAACTACCTTTGAGCTATCACTCGGTATTTCTCTGGGTGAAGATAGAATTTGGAGAAAATTGGCACTAAGAGTCAGCGAATCGCCTTTCAAAACAGCAGCAGAAGCCTTAACCACAACATTATTAAGCTTCACTGCTTTCTTTCTCAATGCCTTTTGAAGTGCAGACTGAGGAAACGGACCAAACGTATCTCTCAGATATTTATCTAATCGTCGACAGTCATTTTCAACAACAAAACTTTTCACCAGACCGAACTACCACCAAAAGGACTACAATGCCAAACAAAAAGCGAACACTCTACAGACAAAACATAGACAGTGCTCCACGGCTTGCACACACATTTTATAAGCTAACACACAAAGAGTATAAACTATATGCAGTCAAGGAACTTCATGGCATCAAGGGCAGCCATACAACCGGTTCCAGCTGCGGTAACAGCTTGTCTGTAGACGGGGTCCTGAACATCGCCACACGCAAAAATACCGGACACGCTAGTAGAAGTATCTGAGCCGGCTGTCTTGATGTACCCAGCAGAATCCATTTCTAAGATACCACTGAACAGCGCGGTGTTTGGAGTATGACCAATAGCAACGAACACCCCGGAAACAAGTATCTCCTTAAAAGTACCGTCTATCAATGAGCGGACACGCACGCCTGTTACCTCAGGTGGCGAGTCGCGGCCAAGGACCTCATCAAGAACAGAGTTCCAAATTAACTCTACCTTTGCATTTGCAAAAAGGCGCTCCTGAAGAACAGCCTCTGCTCTAAGACGGTCCCTACGGTGAAGCAGGTAAACCTTTTTAGCATGCCTGGTAAGATAGAGCGCCTCTTCTACAGCGGTATTTCCACCACCAATAACAATTACGTCCTGGTCACGAAAAAAAAAGCCGTCACACGTCGCACAGCCGGATACTCCATAACCCTGGTATTTCTTTTCGCTCTCAAGACCCAACCACTTAGCCTGTGCACCTGTTGCGACAACAATACTTCTAGCACGATACTTATTTCCGCCCTCTCCTCGAAGAATAAATGGAGAGCTATATGGAGCTTCAACTTGTGAGATGTGGTCATTAACAAAACGGCACCCGACGTTCACAGCTTGCTGCTGCATTTGCTCCATGAGCCAAGGACCCTGAACAGGTAGAGCAAAACCCGGATAATTTTCGACTTCGGTTGTTGTACTAAGTTGCCCACCCGATTGGTTTCCACTGACTATAATGACGCTGAGAGATGCACGCGCTGCATATATCCCAGCCGTACATCCAGCTGGCCCAGACCCGATTATTAGTACATCGCTTTCAAGAGCATCACGCATCTCTCTACTCAAAGCTCATCCCTATTGGAAGCTAGATAATCGGAAACACTCTCATGCGTCGCCTTGATCGCTTCCTTGCCCTTACTCCAACCTGCCGGACAAACCTCTCCATTTTCGTCACTATACTTGAGCGCATCCAAAGTACGGAGAACCTCATCGACATTCCGACCTACGTTCAGGTCATTAACATGAGCAACTCTGATAACAAAATTCGGATCTATGATAAATGTACCACGAAGAGCAACTGCATCGTCTAGCAAAACTTGGTAGTCACGTGAAATAGACTTTGTTATGTCTGAGACCAGAGTGTAACCAATACTCCCTATTCCACCATCTTTTACAGGCAGGCTACGCCACGCAAAGTGGGAAAAATGGGAGTCAACACTAACACCTACAACAACCGCGTTTCTCTCGATAAACGCAGGAATCCTATTACTGAAAGCAATAATCTCCGTTGGACAGACAAAAGTAAAATCCAATGGATAAAAGAAGAGCACCCCATATTTGCCAGACAATTCACGCTGAAGATTGAAGTCATCACAAAAAGAACCGTTCTTGAGTACAGCCTTTGCTGTGAAATCAAATGCTTTCTTACCAACTAAAGTAGACATACCAATAAGACCACCTCCAAGAAGGGCATTGTATACCATTTACTTTGAAGCTTAAAGTATCCTAAAAATTTTTTGTTTCAGATACATAAGCAATGTGAAAATACACACTGTGCTCGAACTTTTAGTCAAAAGAGCAATAGTGCTTTCGGGATATCATCTTTCAAAAATCTCACACCGACTAAAAAAGAATGCAATTTCATTTTTAGCATTCTCTTCGCTGTCAGATCCGTGAACGCAGTTTGCATCTATACTCTCGGCAAAGTCACCACGGATCGTCCCCTTTGCAGCCTTCTTTGGATCCGTATCACCCATAAGCTTTCTATAGCGATGAACAGCATCATCTCCTGATAATACTTGAACTACAACAGGAGCAGATGTCATAAAGTTAACCAGGTCGTTGAAAAAGGGCCTATCCTTGTGGATCACATAAAAAGCTTCGGCTTGAGCACGCGTCAGATGAAGTTGCTTCATCGCGATAATCTGCAGACCAGCAGCCTCAATATAGGCATTAACCTTACCTGTTATATTCCTGGAAATAACATCTGGCTTAAGAATGGACAAAGTTTTTTTCATAACTAATGCTAAAATGCTCTTTTTAACAACCAAAGGGCTTGGACTTAACGGATTTAGAAATCCACAACACTTCTGTACACTACTATACTCTAGTTGCGATACTCTACCAAATCATGAATCCCACATCGAAGAGTTAGATGAATTTTTACAAAAACACCTGTCGGAACACGCAAAACACGCGGGAATATCGGCTAATCCTGCAACAAAACTGCTTTCAATCCAACAGATGTATAAATTTATTTATATAGCCAAATGCTGCACATATTTTTGCACACAGAGATGGAAAAATGGTTCACTATCTTTTGCCAACAAAAAGTTCTTTCGTTAACAGGAAAAAGGAAATTGACTCATTTCCTGCTTACGTTATTTTCTTTCTTTAAAATAGGATCTCCGTTCACTCGGTATGAATTATGAGAAAATATTTTTCAATTCCAAGTAGTGTAATTTTCCTATCGAAGTTCTTGCACGTAATTAGAGATATGCTAATCGCAGTAGTCCTAGGAACGTCAGCATTCGCAGATGCCTTCTTTGGAATATCAAGAGTACTAAGCCTAATAACATCTTTATTTGCAAATGGTATTTTCTCTGCAGTTTTTTCACCGATTTTTTCGCAACTCTTGAAAGAAAATCGAAATTCAGCATTGCAATTCTCACATGAAATTCAATTGATACTTGCTTTCACAGGAACTGTTGTATTTATAGTTGCAGAGATATTTACAGAAAAAATTTTGTTTTGTCTGATACCAGGAATGCTTTCCTCTCCAGCAAGAGATTTCGTTATTACGACTGCTAAAATCGCATTTCCACTCATTCTTTTTATCCCGCTTACGTCACTTTACTACTCGATGCTATATGCACGAGGAAATTTTGCTTTCATAACCCCATACACGATTATAACGAATACTACCTTGATAGCAGTAATCCTTTTTACAGGGAACAATAGTACTCTTCTCTTACCTAATATGGGCTGTGCTATTGCATTGTCCGGAATGATACAGATGCTTCTATTTTTATATCAACTTGAAAAAAGTGGCCTAATCCCAGTTCTTACACAATTTTCACTGAGTAAGAATATAAAGAACTTTTTCAAATGCTTTCTCCCTTCAGCACTTGCATCAGAAGCGCATCAAATAAATACTTTGGTTAGCATTTTTTTTACTAGTAAGATTCCACAAGCAATTTCTTCACTATGCTACGCAGAGGGAATAATCCAGCTGTTTTTCGTTCTCACAAATACATCACTTGGGGAAATAGCAGGTTCCTCATCAATTACATTGACACACAATACGGAGGAGCTAATAAAAATGCAGAATAAAGCTCTCAAAAAAGTGATTACCGTATGCATCCCAGTAACAATCATGTTAGTTTTCATGGCGGAACACATTACTACGTCATTATTTCTACTTGGAGGAAAATTTGACCTCCAATCTGTAAAACACACGACACACACGCTAGAAATACTCGCTTTTGCCCTCCCAGCACATGCTTTGAACAAAAGCTTCTTGGGACCCTTTCTTGCCTTTGACAAACTAAAAGCTCCAATGAGCTTTACCATTGCTTCGGTGGTTTTAAATGTTACCATGAGCATAATTCTGGTGCCGCACTATTCATATACTGGAATAGCAATAGCCTTGTGTACCGCAGCATGGCTGAATACGCTTTTAATTATCGTCTACTTAAAAAGAAGGAAAATATTTAGTTTGAATGAGAAAATTCCACGTTTATTAAGCACAGTCTTTTTCGCGGCTTCTATAACAATTTTCTTCATACAGATTTGCGAAGCATTCATAGAGAGCCATCCAGGCATATCAACAATTTACTCACTAAGGCTGGCTTCTTTGGTGACCGTCTGTATATCAAGTATATCCATCTACTATTTTTCGCTTTCACAGCTTAAAAAAAATTCCATGGAAGGGAAATTGATCATTGAGCTTAATTATTATTGCCTATGGCCATTCTCGTAGGATACTTGGCGACTGCGAACTAAAAAGTCGACAGGATAGTTTCAAACAAAGCTAAAAACTATCAATTACCCCGGAACATTCTACATAAACTTTCTTCTATTTGTGATAAATTTACCACATGACTTACTTACTCTTCGCACAAATCCTACCTTACAGTAGGCAACTCACAAAATTTCCATATGCTTAAACAAATAGATGAGTTACAAGTGAGAAATGAGCGAATCAGGTTTTTTATGGGTTACTGCGCTGGCACACTTGTTCGCATTTTTGCTGTACTACACAGCAGGACGGTGCAAGCCCGTTTTTTACTATACAATTAGCACCTTTACTGCAACATTAAGTTTTGTTGCTGCAGCAGTGCTAGCAATAAAAGGTGAGCCACTTGCGATTGAAGTGTTTCAAATCACGCATCACATAGGAATCGCATTCGGGTTGGATAGAATCACACTGACGTTTGCCTTGTTATGCTCGCTACTTAGCATACCAGCGACAATATATGCAATCAGCTATATGTACGCAATCAATGGAAGAAGAAAAGCCGTATTTTTCGCACGGATTCACCTTTCGCTTGCTATTACTATGCTTTTAGCATTCTCAGGAAACTTGGTTACGATGTTTATTTTCTATGAGCTACTCACCCTCGCGACCTACACACTTGTAAATCACGACAATACAGAAAATAGTCTCAGAGCTGCACGAACTTACCTAGCATATCTAGTTCTTCCGTCAGTCGGATTACTATTACCCGCTATCCTAATTACATACAAGATTACTGGCAGCTTCACCTTTGATGCAAGCTTACACATAAGCATCGTCGGACTTCCAAGGTTAGCACTATTCTTGATGTTCGGGTACGGAACTGCGAAAGCTGCAATCTTTCCTTTACATGGTTGGTTACCAAGAGCCATGGTCGCACCAACCCCTGTAAGCGCGTTGTTACACGCCGTTGCAGTTGTCAAGGCTGGAGTATTTTGCATGCTGAAGGTTGCGAAATACGTTTTTACAATATCTGATCCGGCCAATGTGGTTCTCATGACACCAATAACTTGTATTTATGCCTTTACGATCATCTTCGCATCTGTCGTTGCACTGAAAAAACACTCCCTCAAGGAAATCTTAGCTTATTCTACTATTAGTCAACTCTCCTATATTGGAATTACTTTAAGTATATTCACTGAAAACGCGTTCCATTATGCAATTCTATATATGATCCTACATGCCTTTGCGAAAATAACACTTTTTTTTACTGCAGGAGCTATATATGCGAGAACCGGAAGAACAAGCATCAAGCAACTCCACGGAATAGGAAGAGAAATGCCTATAGCAATGTCCTCATTTACAGTAGGAGCACTTACAATGATAGGACTCCCACCTACTGCGACCCTTCTATGCAAGGCTGACATTTTATCAGAGGCATTGGCACAAGGTAACTACATACTTATTGTCACTTTAGTTATAAGCACTGCTCTTAATTGCGGATACTTCTTACCAATTATCTTCAATGCGTTTTTCCGTGAACCTATAGTAGCCACTTCTATTGCAAAGACTCGGACTAGACATACACTGTGCGATCCGCTTGCACTTTCATATCTCTTTACTGGAAGCGTCTGTATCGTTCTTTTTGTATACAAACTTTTTTAAACAGTAGTGTTTATACAACAGCAGCTTAAACACCGCTGCCCTCTACTAGTGGCTGTAAATACTCATTTAACCAGGTAGATATATGATTTCGGTTACTTAAACGACAAGATGCTTTTTTACAGGGTACTTTTATTTTCGTATCTAATCGATTCACTACTCACATTAATCCCAAAGCTGATATTAGCAGTAGCATACCTTTTTTTCTCAAGTGTGATACTTATCGCTCTTCTTACGACTAGTATTTCCACTACCAAATACGCAATTCTGAACCCAGGTGAGAGTCTTCATTATCTGCTTGGGTACCTAAAATGGCTATGGTTGAATAAAAGACATATCAGTCTAGAGTATTTCTTTTATACACTTGTTTCGTTTATTACACCTTACTTGAGTTGGAAATACATAAAAAAGACAGCAAAAACAACAATAGGAAAACTCAGAAAAATTGGAAAACAATACTTGAAAGTTCTAAAACCACAAATATTAAAAAAATTACTATCTAAGTGTGCGCGATATCGTGCGAACCAACCTGTGCCCCCATGGAAAAAGGGCATAAACAAATTGAATAATCGGAGTGACACGTTCAACGACACGTGCCACCATACTTCATACATAGAAGATAATGCAGTACCAACGCACCCGTCCCACGAAAACAGACAGGTACAACAGGAAATGGACCAACAACAAGAGAGTAACGACGACGCCCCAATTAGAAACAAACCTACTGAAGACAAATAAAAGGAAGTAGTGTTACGAGTCAGATACAGAACGCTGATAGGAAATGGCGCCTAAAAGTCTATTAGAAAGGCTTCTTAGATACGGGTTCACATCAACAGATGCTCCTAGGTTACTTAAAGACACCTCTGCATTATCTACCTTACCCTCCAAAAATTGCATAACTGCACCCAGAAACTGTGAGGTTGAGGCATAAATAAGATGGTTCTCAACGTGCCGATCGAGCAATTCGAGGTTCAACTTAGAAAGTTCACGAATGTACACATAAGGTGAATTGAGACAGACAAAATTGTACAACTCTTTCCTTTTTAAATCATCTAAGTACTCAGGCGGGAAGCTAGCAAGGTAGATAGCAGCAATACTTGCATAGGGCTGATGCTTCGCAGCCACGATGCTTTGTAGTTTTCCCTTTGAATCACGAAGATTTTCTGTGCTGAGAGCGTCGTAAAGCAAGATACTCTCCCTAAGTGCAGGAGCCTTGTCGAAATGTTTGTATAAACCAAAACTACTCAGGCCAACAACACACAAAAAAAGCAGCAGTGATACTAAATAAAAACTCTTGCTCCTCTCAAAAATTAGACCGTACCAATCGATCATCTGTCTACCTCACCAAAAACAATGTCCAATGACCCAAGAATAGCAGGTACATCAGCAAGCAGATGTTTTCGGGAAAGAGCATCAAGAGCTTGCAAATGGACAAACCCAGGTGCACGGATCCTGCAACGATATGGCTTATTCGTACCATCGGAAACAATATAAACTCCAAACTCCCCTTTTGGAGATTCTACCGCAAAATATGTCTCTCCCTCTGGAACATGATAGCCCTCTGAATAGAGTTTGAAGTGATGAATAAGAGCTTCCATGGAAGTTTTCATTTCAGCACGACTCGGTGGAGCAACTTTCCTATCATCCACCACAACTGGCCCTTCTGGAAGCCTATCTATACACTGTTTGATGATTTTAACTGATTCATACATTTCAGCCATCCTCACCAAATATCTATCGTATGAATCACCGCAATTTCCTACTGGAATCGCAAAATCCAACGACTCATATACTTCGTACGGCTGACTTCTGCGTAGATCCCAAGGTATGCCGGAAGCACGCAAAACTGGGCCAGAGAAACCAAGCGCAACTGCTTCCTTTTTACTTACTTTACCTATATCAACTAAGCGTTGCTTAAAAATTGGATTATCCGTAAGAACATCTGCAACATCGTCAAGCTTATGTGGGAAACTTTCTAAGAAGGACATTATTTCTTCATCGAGACCATCTGGTATATCGGCAGCCAGCCCACCAGGACGTATATATGCAGCATGGAACCTCGCCCCAGAAGCCTTTTCATAGAAAGAAAGCATCTTTTCACGCTCCTCGAACATCCAAAACAAGGGATTCATAGCACCTACATCGAGCGCGTGAGTAGTGATGTTTAGTAGGTGGTTCAAAATGCGAGTGATCTCGACAAAGATTACCCTTAGATACTGCGCTCTAGGAGGTACCGTAATGCCGAGCAGTTTTTCCACACAAAGCGAATAGGCATGTTCCTGCGCCATTGGTGAAACATAATCCAACCTATCAAAGTACGGTAAAGCCTGAAGATATGTTTTATGCTCTATTAGCTTCTCAGTCCCTCTGTGCAAAAAACCAATATGCGGATCAAGGCGCTCAACTGTCTCCCCATCAAGCTGCATAATCAGACGCAGTACTCCATGTGCAGCCGGATGCTGAGGCCCAAAGTTAAGCTCCTTTATTACGGTCATACCTAATACAAATATGAAAAAGAAAGGGCACCGTACAACCCGGATACCAACTGTAGCTCGCAACTAGCAGAGTCAGACGCTCCTCGGGCCGGGCTCGAACCAGCGACCCTGTGGTTAACAGCCACATGCTCTACCAACTGAGCTACCGAGGAAACTCCCAGGATTCTACTATAAAAGCCATATTGAAACAAGAGGAAACACAAAACGGATTTGAGCACTTTGCTCCACATCTGTAAGTACAAGAACACGTCTTTGATCAGATATTTGATATCCAAATTCCGTGAAACACACTCATTCAACGTCGATTTTGACAAAACCACACGATTCATTCTCCTCAGATAAGACAGCAGAAACGACTATCCGTCTTACGTACACAGCGAGAAATTCTACTCCTATTTGAATGGGTTTTTTTAAATTAGATAGTAACAACCGAGATTAACTACTCGCCATTGATTCGTGAGTATACAAACTAATAAGAGCAGACCGTAGAACGAGTGACAGAAACATACACACATTCCAGGCACCTTGTTTCAAGTCGAGCTGATAGACTCAACGAGGAAAGTACTTTCTTCCGGAAAACTCCGCAAATCACGTGAAAGGGGAAATACGATTTGCATCGACGCCATTTTTGGAACCGCATAAAGGAATTGGACAACCGCCCTGGTTCTCCTTGAACAAGGCATGTCACTAATATTAGCAAATTAAAAGGTGCACTATTCCTATCTCATAGGGACTGTTACAGCAGACAACTTACCTACTTGATAAAATCAGCACCGAACCTGCTTCTCAAGACTTCTGGAACTTCAATAGAACCATCATGCATCTGATAATTCTCCAAAATTGCAACAATAGTTCTACCAATAGCAAGAGAGCTCGCATTCAGTGTATGCAAAAAGCCCTTTTTTTTCTTGAATTTATACTTGATCGCTAATCTTCTAGATTGAAAATCCCCACAGTTGGAACAACTAGAAATCTCTCTGTAACAGCATTGAGATGGAATCCAAACCTCTATATCATATGTTTTTTTTGAACAGAAGCCAATATCACCCGAACATAAATTAACAACTCGGTATGGTAGCTTCAGCTTCTGTAATAAACCTTCAGCTATGCACAACATTCGCTCGAGTTCCTCATCCGATTTTTCCGGCTCCGTTATCGACAAAAGCTCGACCTTGCCAAACTGATGTTGCCGTATTATACCTTTAGTATCCTTACCACTGCTCCCTGCCTCAGAACGGAAACATTCACTGTAGGATGTCATCCTAAGTGGTAGTTCAGCCTCCCCAAAAAAATTATCAGACACAAAGTTTAGCAGAGTAACTTCACTTGTGGGAACCAAGCGCATTCCGCCATCCACCCTAAATGACTCTTGGGAAAACTTCGGTAACTGCCCGGCTTTATACATAGCATCTTCTTTTACCAGGTATGGTAGAAAATATTCACGGTGACCATGCTCTGTATTGTGATCAAGCATGAAATCTTTGAGCACTCTAAACAGCCTCGCCCCCTTGCCAATGAATCCCGAAAATCTCGCCCCTGAAACCTTAGCAACATTTAAAAAATCCAATATACCCAGAGCAACACCAAGTTCATCATGGGCTTTGGGTTCAAAACCAAAATCCCTAACCACACCCCATGACTTTACTACAACGTTAGATCTATCATTTTCACCTATTGGGACATCTTCAGCTAAAATGTTAGGTAAATCTAACATCATCAACTCAAGCTGCTCACAAATTTTTTGGAGATCCTCCTTAACTCTTAGAATTTCCTTATCTATCACTTTGGCTTTTTCAAAAAGCTCACCTTTGCCCTCCTGAATAACCTGAAAAGATTTGGTCAATTCGTTTTTGCTCGCTTGGAGATTATTGAGTGAAGTTACACAACTTTTTCGTTCTTCATACAGCGTAATTAGAGGTAGAGGATTAAAGCTTGCGCCCCGCCTCTTCATCATCTCAGTGAACACTTCTGGATTAGAGACTATATACTCGAGATCATTCATCGTTCATTTTGCCTGTGCGACTCAATGAAAATATACCGCCTAACGTAGTCAGTTTGTACTCTTAGGACATGATTCGCAGTAACACAACACCGAAGGACTTCTTCTGACAACCTAGAAAACCTTAACAACCGCCAGGGAGGTTCAAATAAGATACCTAAGTGGCCAACTTTATGGGAAAGCAGCTTTTCTCATTAATTCTCTTATTTAGTCTCGTAAACTATGCTAGACGTTAGAGAAGTATTTCCCCTAAAATGTACCTCTCAGCATCCTGAGGTTGGTCAAAAACTTTAATTTTATTAAACTTGTTTCTAAACCAGGTTAACTGCCTTTTGGCGTAATTACGAATGCTTCGCTGACCCATTGCGAGCATGCGCTCGAAGGTGATTTCATCTCTTAAATATGAGGCTATCTCTCTAAAACCACATATGGTTGTCACCGCACGATTTCTAAAAGCCGCTTTATTTTCAACAACCGAGGCTACCTCATTTATCGCACCTGAATTCACTGCTTCGAGAAACCTCTCATTTATTTTTAAGTAAAGAGAGTCTCTATCCGATGGGATAATGGATACAACGTCAATGGAATCATACGGAATCTTGTATACGGAAGACTCGCGATACAACTCCTGAATCGTTTTACCAGTATACAGAAAGTATGCAACATCCCTCAGCATCTTATATGGATCGCACGAAAACTGAGATAAATCCTTACCTGCTTTACGAACAAAGCGATCAAGAAAACCAGAGGGACCAAGATTCTCAAGCTCCACAGAAAGCTCTCGCACCAGACAATCGGGCAAGGAAGGAAGAAGATTAATCCCATTTATCAGGGAATACACATACATTGGTGTCCCACCAACAATTAAAGGTATGCCTTTCTGCTCCCAGACACTTTGGAGACAAGCAGCACAATCACGCATCCAAGAAGCAACTGATGGAACAAATTCATCAAAAACCGACAAATACCCGTAGAGCATACCGCAAGAAGCCTGACTAGTCAAAATGGGCAACTCCCTATAAACCTGCTTTGAGTCGGCGTTAACAATCACAAGACTATCAGACACCTGACCGACCGCACACGCGACAGAAGTCTTCCCAGAAGAAGTAGGCCCTGTAAGAACAAGAACCCTCCGACTTGCATTGGGCATGGCAAAGTGGCTCCTACTGCACCAGCTCCTCTTCTTTCTGGTGAATCTCTTCAGAGTCGCACTCTTCCTGCTGCGAATCTCCTTTACTCCTTCTCACACCACGCATCACACCAGTAGGAATCTTCTCAAAGGTTTGCGTCCTGCGATTCCAAAAATACTTCCTCATGATCAACTTAGATTCAAACAAAATAACCTGATCATTACTATCGATCAACATATCCTGATCCCCAAGAACAACAGCATTATAGTACATCTCCTGCAACTTGTTCCTGAAAGCCTGCCTTATCGAATAATCCTCTTCGAATCCTACTTCTTCACTCATATTATTTCCACGATCAAATATTAAAACACAAAGGGTATACTTTATTACAATAAAAGCATATTAACTCATGAATGTAAATATCTATTTAACTAGACTAATTTAATAATTAAAAAACAGCTTTTATTAGAAACACCAAGAACACCCAGAAGACACCGACAAACCAAAACTCACTCCCATAAATGCTAGAAATATGAGCGAAAGAGCAGAAGTCCGTACAGATCTTCGGTAATACCTTAAATAACATAAGTTAATATTGAATAAACTAGAAATTCCCTTTATTCTAATAGAGAATGCTTTAGTATAGCAACTAACGCATCTCGGAAAAACTGCTGGACCCCTATCAAAAATAACTTATCCTTTTTTGACAGCTGGTCAACTATTTTACTTAAACAACTTAAATGCGTCATGTATAATCCATAGATGATACCACCATCGTGCATATCGATGCTCACAACAATTCATTACTATCTTGGAACAACACTGCTTTTTCTCAGTCTATTCTCTAGTCTCATGAGAAAACCCGGGGCGTTGTTTTTCTTGAATTCGATCATTTTCATCATTCTTTTTCACGCACATCTATCAAATAATTTTCTCCTGCAAAGCGTATACTCAAGCTCTCACACAAACCTTCCATTTTATTACAAACTCGTAGCAAGCTGGACAACCCATGAGGGATCTATGATCCTATGGATCTGGTCACTTTCACTATATTTATTTATATTTTCAAGAAAATATAGAAACTCACAAATTTACCAAGGCGTTATAACAATACAATCTTACATTGCATCCATATTCCTATTGTTCACAATTTATTCGAGTAATCCGTTCAAACTCTTCATTCTTGCCCCCTCTGAAGGCACTGGGCTGAAACCGATTTTACAAGATACAGCTCTCATGATCCATCCACCAATTCTCTATCTTGGGTATGTGGGAACCTCAATCTGTTTTTCAATTGCAATAGCGATTTTACTAACGGGAAAATCTGGAAAAGAAGAGTTTAAGCTGTTGAACGTCTCTCTTCTACTCGCATTTACCTTTTTGACACTCGGTATAGCACTTGGCGGATGGTGGTCATACAGGGAACTTGGATGGGGAGGGTTTTGGTCTTGGGACCCAGTGGAAAATATATCATTATTCCCATGGTTACTTATGCTTGGTGCAATACACTCGTCATTTCTATCAATTAAAAAAGGGAAGTCTCAAGCTCTTTCCGTAGGACTTTCAATCCTCGGATTTGTCACAGCAACATTCGGTACCTTTATCACTAGAATGGGCATTACAGATTCTCTTCACACATTCAACACGAGCGCAGAAAGTGGAATGTACTTATTGATGATAACCAGCCTATTATCAATAACCTCAGCAGTTATTTTCATTGCAAAATTCCGTATTCTCCGTAGCAGCGACATGAGCAGCAACACCGATACAGACTCAAGAGACTATCTAATGTCAGCACAGAGCATTTCGTGTCTTGGATTGTTTATAGTGTTATTTTTGGCAACACTTGCACCAAAGTTCTCTGAGATACTTGGCTACGATTCCGTTTACATAATGCAATCTTTTTACAACACTGTTTCCGGAGAAGTTGCTGGAACCTTAGCGGTCTGTGTTTGCCTGTTTATTGTACTTAAAAGCAAGGAAAAGTGGATAAAATTCATCGTATTAACCCTGGCTGCGATAGCACTCTCATTAGGAAATTTCGTAAACATTCTTACTGCTTTTCTCTCGATTTCGGGAATGATGACGATGCTCAGTCTCCTGGCCAAACATGTAAAAGACCTACAACAGGAGGGTAGCATAAAAGGGATCTTCTCAGCAAAAAGAAGTGCTTTCTTTCTGACACACTTTGGGTTTGGATTATTTCTTTACTCAGTGGCTGGATTTGCATCAAATTCATTGGAAAACAAACAATACTTTCAGGTAGGAGAGCAACTTACAGTAAAACAGCATGTTATAAAGCTCATAGATTGTAACAAAATCAACAACGATCTTTTTTCCGGTGTAAGGGCTGCTTTTACCATCGATGGAAAAGCCAAATTAGAACCAGAATTACGATTTTATAGGAATGAAAATGCTCTTAATGCAGAGTCAGACACCTTCCACTATCCGTTGAGTGATATACAGATCCTAATAACTGGTGTAGACGAAACCTTGGGACTCGCAGTAGAAATTTATTATAGAGACAAGATACAGCTAATCTGGCTGGGACTAGCGCTAATTATACTGGGGACGACACGCAAGTTACTCATTCGTTAATCCGGGATTGATTGCACTCCAAGCGTTTCCGTACAATCACCCTTCTCAATAGCACGCTTCACATCACCGCTTTCCATCTCAAAACGAGTTTCTACGTTTATATATTCGATAACAGCGGAAATGGCTTTAAAAACACCCAGACAAAGAACAAGGACAACGCAAACCGCTTTAATAGTAAACCCAAGAGGAAAGGTACCATGGGAATCTTTATCTATCTCGATTACAGCATTGCTTTCCATGCCTTGAAGTACTTTAGCAACTGTGGCACAGATCCCTATACAAAGGGAAAATAGAGGAAGCGAGATATACGAAAATACACCGGCAGCTTTATGTTGCGACTTTTTATTCCCGGTAGTAATATCTTTACGGCGCCTTTCATCGGCCGCGATCACCCTTAAAACGGAAGCAGCAAGTAATATAGCTAGAGCGACAAGATCTATAAGGCATTGGGCACTAAAGGGCATTCCCCAGGATTTATGTAGCCCTCTGAACCCATAGGGATGGAATATCTCAGCAATTGTAAGAACCTGGTTAACAAGGAAAACCGAGGTTGCAAGGATTTCCAATGCAGAACTGCCATTAACAATTGAAGAAGTACTCTCAGCACAACGCTCTACTGCATAGAAAAGCTCTGTATCACTGATCTTTGCATCAGAGTTTTCTAGTAGTTTCCGTAACCGTGCCTTTTTACCGCTAATATACGCTGAAGATACAACACTCAGAACAAGTGATGTGAGCACCAATAAAAGCGCTGCGAACTCGACAAAGGTCCAGATTTTGCCCTTCAGTTCACTTCTAAACAAACCCCTCTGATTCAGTACTGATACAAACGAAACGAACACCAGAGAGGCTATGCTCTGAATAACAGCGGAAACCGCAACAACCGCTTCTGCTTTTTTTACCTTTGTGTATTGACTAAGCAATTCACTGGACTGAGTACTCTGAAGAAGCTTATATTTGCTCTTCTTTTTTCTATTATTACCAAACATCAAAATCCTCCAACGAAAGGAAGGTAAATCAACTAACCATAAAACAGACGATAAAGGAAAGAGTGGACATCCCAGTCGAATTATCACACAGCACAACAGACAGGGATTACTGTCCAAAAGGAGGATCCTTTAGTTCTCCAGTAAAAAAATCTAAAACTCGGGCACAGGTCCAGCTGTGAAAAGTGGGTGAAAAAGAACCTGCGGAGTTAAGCTAATTATAGCATATTTACGGTAAGAAAGAATCTTTAGGCTACCCATTTATGATCCTCTACTATATGGCAATTTTTCTTTTGATCGGTAAAGTTGAAAAACCACTGGAATATAAATTGCAGATCTATTAACCCTGATTCTACACATAAGGATTAGACTTTCCATAATCTAAAAAACACTGCCTATGTCCTCCATGTCCTTGACGAAGATTTAATTTTATTCTCAAAGTATAAAAATATTATTCAATTACCATATGTTTTATACTATTATTTTCCAGAGCCAATTGCTAATGGCTTTATAATGGAACACCTGCTTTATCACTTGTCTTTTAACTTGTCTTTTATTGTGCGACCAAATAGAATCATCCATGTCCTGAGCGTTTAGATATAATCGGGCATCGTCTGCGCTGCGTGTGTCTTCAGCCAGAGAAAGCGCGTAAACACTCTTTGCGCTTAATCTGCCACTAGATTTACTCTTTACAGTGTTACTTTACTTATTTTATCGCTAAAATCTTTTCTTCCAATGATAGGTAAACTCACAGGCACGGTAACAGACCTATGCCAAGAATCTCTTATATTAGACGTAGGCGGAGTAGGATATAACGTATTTACAACACGTAGACTGATTGACAGTCTTCGTACTGGGCAAAATCTATCTTTGTACATAGAGCATTATTTCTCCGAGAATATAAACAAACTTTACGGATTTGAATGCAAAAAATCGCAAGAAGTAGCGAGAATGCTGAGCAAAGTAAAGGGAATAAACTATAAGATTGCTCTGAGTCTGCTAAATCATCTCGAACTAGGAGAGCTGATCCTAGCAATTCAAAATAAAGATGAATCTCGGTTAAAAATCAAAGGTATAGGAGAGAAGCTAGTAAAACGCATCATCACAGAAACGTATGAAGACTTCTTGAAGTTAGACTTACAACTTCCTGGAACTGTTTCTTCGACAAATATACATATAGTAAGTGAGGCCGTATCTGCACTAGTAAAGCTAGGTTTTCAACATAAACCCTCCCATAAAGTGGTTATGGAAATCATGACAAACCAACCTGCAATTGAAATAGCTGAACTGATCACACTAGCACTCAAAATGCTGTAGTCTTTAAATAATTGATAAGATATTAAAAGAGCGGAAAACATCTCTGCGACTTTAATGACATGACTAAATACAGTCCCGTTCGGTAAATTAGCAACACAGTTCCATTACAATGATCATTTCAGCAATAAAAAAGTACGGTAACTACTGATGAAAAACCCATTCTAATTGAAAATGCCTTAGTGAATTAGCTACATACGGTAATTCAGCTAAACACATCAGAAATTCAAGGAAAATAAGACTATCATCACCACTATGTTGGTGATGGAAAGTATAGTAAAGTTACGTTATCTTCTGGGCCCGACCAAGAGAAAGTGCGAGATAGTATATTTGAGCAAGAGGAGACTTTCCAGGACCTTTCACTTAGACCGAAATCTATTAAAAAGTTCGTTGGACAGAAGCGTGTCATAGAAAACTTGCAAGTTTTTATAGACTCCGCGCAAAAAAGGAATGACTCTCTCGATCATGTACTTTTCTGTGGTCCACCAGGCCTCGGAAAAACAACATTAGCACACATCATAAGTAACGAGCTTGAAAGTAGAATCCACACAACCGCTGGACCGCTTCTTTCAAAGGCCGGTGATATTGCAGCAATACTTACAAACCTGCACAAAAATGACATCCTTTTCATAGATGAAATACACAGGCTACCTTCAGCTGTAGAAGAAGTCCTCTATCCCGCTATGGAGGACTACCACCTTGATCTCATTGTCGGAGATGGACCAGCAGCAAAGAGTATTAGAATAAATCTAGCTAAATTCACACTAGTTGCAGCAACTACGCGCGTAGGGATGCTCTCCAATCCGCTCAGAGATAGATTTGGTATTACACTTAGGCTTGACTTTTATACTGTAAATGAACTACTTCAACTTCTTCAGCAAGCGGCAGAGAGGTTGTCTGTTAATATAGAAAATGGTGCCATGATAGAGCTCGCAAAACGCTCTAGAGGAACACCGAGAATCGCTCTCAGATTACTTAAGAGGATGCGTGACTTCCTTGAAGTCAGCGATTTTGATGTCATCACTCCTGAATTTGCAGACCTAGCACTGAATAAGATGGAGGTAGACCAATTCGGTTTAGATAAGTTAGACTACACCTATATGCACTTCATAGCAGAAAATTATTCTGATAATCCAGTGGGTGTAAAAACTATTGCTGCCGCAATCTCGGAAAAAGAGGATTCGATAGAGGAGTTAATAGAACCATACTTGATAAAAATAGGCTTTCTGAATCGTACACAACGGGGTCGCCGCCTAACAAGAAAAGCATTAGACTACTTATCAACAATTAGCCTAACAAGGCCGCCATGAAAAAAGATTCTTTGTAAAGTGTAAACTTACATTTGCTTTTGTTCTGCAGGTGGGAATGATGCATTCAGTGTTCTTCTTGGAAAAAGTCTGAGTAAGAGATATGCCTATTACCAAAATGAGTCCGCAAACCAAAGTAACGCATACCGAAGAGCTCGCACATGGGTAAGCTGCGTTTACAAGCTGGAGTAAGAGCAAACCCTCACCACGACCCCCCAGCTAGAAAACTGTCTTCACTTCTCCTAGATGCTAATAGCTTCCTTAACTAGGGCAGCTTGGTTAGCAATATGATTATCCATGAAACCTTCTGACGGAACCGGATAGTAATCCCGGCCAATATACCTTAACTTCTTCGAATAGCGCTCTTCGAATACCTGAAACATGAAAGACCATCCACCCATATTTTTCGGCTCCTCTTGACACCATACAAACTCTGCATTCCTATGCGCACCCAAAATTTCACGAATTTCACGATCTGGAACTGGGTAAAGTTGCTCCACCCTCACTAGTAGTATGTCCTCTGAATTGAGTTCTGCCCGAAGATCATAATAAACCTTACCACTACAGAAAATCACCCTACGAATTTTCTTAGTATTACTACAATAATCACTAATTATAGGCCTGAATCTCCCTTCATAGAATTCCTCTAACTTTGAAACAGCCATTTTATGTCTAAGCAGTGACTTAGGGGTGAAAACCACCAAAGGTCTTACTATCTCACTAAGAACTTGTCTACGCAGAACATGAAAAAAATTTGCTGGAGTTGTACAATTCACTACACGCATATTATTGTCAGCAGCAAGTTGCAAGAACCTTTCAATTCTCGCGGATGAATGTTCAGGGCCTTGGCCTTCATGCCCATGCGGAAGCAACATAACTAGACCACTTCTGCTAAGCCATTTTGACTCAGCAGAGGAAATAAACTGATCTATAATGATCTGAGCACCGTTGGCAAAATCACCAAATTGCGCCTCCCATAACACAAGTGTCTTTGGATTAATAAGACTGTAACCGTACTCGAACCCCAGTGCAGCATATTCAGATAGTGGTGTGGCAACCACTTGCATTTTTGCTACGTCGGAAATGTGATTCAGCAGGCACAGCTCTTCCCCTGTAGACTGAGACGTGAGAACAGCATGCCTATGCGAAAAAGTACCCCTTTTACAATCCTGTCCAGCAAGCCTTACTGACATCCCCTCATTCAGTATTGTCGCAAAAGCAAGATTCTCTCCATTTCCCCAATCTATATCACACCCAGAGAGAATAGTTTCTTCTCTCCGTAAGAGCAATCTCAGTACTTTGGAATTAACATCAAATCCTTCAGGAACATGGTTAAGCTTTTCAGAAAGAGAAAAAAGAACTTCTTTAGTTACCTTCGTTTCCACTTCAGGCTCATCACGACCTTCCTGCCCAAGGTATTGCTCCCAGCCTTTCTGGATCAAACCCTCATAGCTAGGTTTATAAGTCTTAGCTTCCTTCAGCTCTTTATCGAGAAGCCCCCTGAAATTTTGAGTAAGCTCCACAAATTTATCTTGTGAAATAACACCTTCCTTTATAAGCCGCTCAGCGTATATATCAACCGACCGTTTGTGCCCCTCAATCACGTCGTACATCTCTGGCTGAGTGAACTTTGGCTCGTCGATTTCATTATGCCCATAACGACGGTAAGAGATTATATCAATTATAGCACTCTTATTAAATGTATTTCTGAACTCTGCAGCAAGTAAGGTGACATAAAATACTGCCTCCGGATCATCTCCATTGACATGAAAAATAGGAATATCAAATGACTCTCCAATGAAAGAAGGATAATGCTGCTTTCTGACATCCCGTGGTGAAGTAGTAAAACCTATTTGGTTATTAAGTATAATGTGGATCACGCCCCCTGATTCATAGTTAGGTAACTCTTCCAAGAGCATGGTTTCATATACCACTCCTTGCCCAGAAAATGCAGCGTCACCATGTAAAAGCACAGGAAAGACTACCGCACCAGAATCTTTAGCAGCACGCGCAGCACCAACAAGCACTGGGTCAACAGAATCTAGATGCGACGGATTGTGCAATAACCTCGCAAATATAGTCTTTTCACTCAGAAAAGGTTTCCGCTCACAAGAAAACCCGTAATGGTATTTTACATCACCGTGAATTTGACATCCCTCCGGGAAAGGTGACTTACCTTCAAAACCATGGAATAGAGCCCTATATTTCTTCCCGAATGTGTTAACCAGAGAATTCAGCCTCCCCCTGTGAGACATCCCTACCATAACATCCGTATATCCAGCATTAGCTGCAACTTCTATTATGGATTCCAGTGCAACTAGTGCAGTATCACATCCTTCAACGGAAAAGCGTTTAACACCCCTAAACTTGGTGTTAACAAATTCCTCAAGCCCATTTACCCTTATTAGTACATCTAGAAGAGCAAGCTTATGTGATGTCTCAAAACCTATGCGACAGAACGGTCTACCTTCAAGCCTCTCTTTGAGCCAAGTAACTTCATTATTATCGCTTAGATGCATAAATTGCACCCCGATGTGTCCACAATAAACGGCATGCATTTCACACACGATCTGCTCCACTGTGAACCCACTTGAAAGACTACACGATACATCACTCAATCCATGAAACTCCGGGTTAAGCTCTGGCCTAACAATTGGCTTAACTAACCCAAGAAGATCCAAATCAGCAGCGAGGTAACCAAACCTCCGGTATGCATCCTTCAAATCTTTGATCTTTATGTCAAGTAGACATTGCTCACTAACCGCAATTTCTCTAACAGCCCCATTATCCACTCGAACGAACGACATGTTCGAGGACCCACTCTGACCAACAGAGCGTTTCACATATCCCCCCGATTCGAAAAAAGTTCTCCAACTTGGATCAACAGAATTAGGACTATCAAGATAGGCCTGGTGAACTTTCTTCAATAACTCATCATCTGCAACTTTCATGCACGTTCCCTTCATGCACCCTAGAGGCGCTAATCCTATCTGATATTAGACTATAACTTTTAGAAGTGAGCAATATTTTTGATGAATGAATACACCAAATAGAATTTCACTCAGTGAAATTTTTCTACATTCCTGAGATTCTAAATTGGCAAATGTAGAGTTTATAATGATAAACGCCGTCTGAGAACTGCAAAGCACTCTATTCTACAAACTCTGAATTTTCGACGAACGGAGTGCTGAACGCTCCTTTTCGTACTAAAACAGCTCTTTTCCCAGAAATGTCAATAATGGATGAAGCAGTACCTTTAACTCCACGGTTATCACATATAATACGACTGACTCTTTTTTTCATATAACTACCTATTTGAGTAAAACTGCTCACCGCTGGTCTACCTGAGAGATTTACGCTGGTAGCAAAAACTGGCCGGTTGAATCCTCTGAGGATTTTAAGCGCTACTTTCGAGTCCGGAACTCTCACTGCAACCTTCTCTGGAAACCTGAATCTTAGGTGAGCGCTTTTCTTACGCTTAAGTATGAACGTCACTGGACCAGGACAACATTCTTTTATCAGCCTTGCTTGAGATTCATTAAATGACGCAAAGCTTTCCAACTGTGAAATACCTGCCACCATAACAGGTAAGTTCTTTTTGATATTTCTTTGTTTAATATCGTATATCCGCAACATAGCACGATAATTTGATGCATCACAAGCAAGCGCATACACAGTCTCAGTTGGAAAGATAACAACCCCACCAACACGTAGCAAACTAACTGTCTCAAAGATCATATCTCCAAAAAGAGACCATCGTGTGCTGGCATCACATGACTGACACCACTGACTTTTAGCCTGGTAACCAGATCGTCGTACGCTAACTTATGCGTCATGTGGGTGAAAAAGGCACTTTTCGGTCGTACGAGATTTATATACTCCAAAGCTTCGACAAAATTGGAGTGAGCATAGGACCCTTCATAGTCAAAGCACTCAATAACAAAAACCTCTAGCTCGAGGGACTTCATAATATCAAGGGCACGATTCGGTATTAAACGAACATCAGTACAATACGCAAACTTTCCATTCAGAATAATTCCACAACTGTTTATATTGCCATGTGTTTGGGGGAAAATCATGCAAAGCATATCCCCCACAGCAAACTCCTCGTAGTACGGGACAACGCTTGCGCTAAGGTAACATCTTTTCCACATTGCATTGCTTAAATGTTCTGGCTTGAAAAGATACCCATAGAGATTCTCCATGTGAGATATAGTAAATTCATCACTGAACACGTGAATACAATTCCCCTCTGAGGTGGCAAAGGAAGAAAGCTCATGAGTTCCAGCGTGATGATCGAAGTGTATGTGAGTGTAAAAAACCTGATCTACACTCGAGAACCCCTCACGCATTGCCTGGGCCCGTAAATCCGGTGAAGCGTCTATGAGTAAACGAGTAGAAGAAGTCTCTACAAGAACGGAACACCTTGTTCTTGTATCAAGCGGATTACTTGATAAACATACCGAACATGCACAACCTAAAACTGGTACACCTGAAGAATTGCCACAACCTAAAACCGTAACCCTCATTCCCTGTCTTCCCGCTCAGAAATCCAAGCCGCTTGTATGGATTCTAGTATTCTCTCATTGCAAGCATCGGGATGGTCATCAAAACCCTCCAGTGAAAGAATCCACTTGCGCAGATCAGTAAATCGAAGATTAACATTGTCCTTATCGGAATAACGGAGCTCTAGGGCACTTGCTATATCCTCGAAATCATTCCATTTCATTTAACAAAACAAAAACAATAGAACCTGCGCCAGAGACAGCACATTCAACTCCACAAATTCCACACACCAGCACAAGATTGTAGCCCGCGCTTTAACGCAAGTACACCAAAGCCTGACCGACCCCTATTTGCAAAAGACAGAGACAGCAGACCCGCTGACAAACGCACAATACAGCACACAACTCTGCCCAGCAAAATGACAAATGACATACCAAAGCCACCATATAAATAAACTCTGGAAATACCCATGGGGAGAGTTGAACTCCCAAGGCCAAAAGGCCCACGGATTTTAAGTCCGCTACGTCTACCGTTCCGTCACATGGGCAGAAGAACCTTACATCTTACTAGAAAAATACTCGGTCACCAAGTTCGGCTCCATTACAACAGGATATGGGACATCCTCAAATTTTGGCAAAACCAGCAGTTTAACAGATCTCTTTTCTCTATTCACTTCCAAATAGTGTGGACTTTCAGAATTCGAACTAAGTGCGGCAACAACACAAGGAATATTGCTAGCCCTATCCCTTATCTGGACGACGTCTCCCTCTTTCAAGGTAAAGCTGCAAATGTTTACTATTTCCCCATTAACGGTGACATGCTTGTGCGATACCAACTGTCTAGCAGCAAAAATCGTCGGAACCATACCAGACCTGTATAGAACTGAGCTAACACGGCTTTCAAGAAGAGAAATTAAATTATCATTCGTATTGCCCTTACCCCTATAGGCCTTACCGAATACGTTCGCGAACTGCTTTTTCCCAATAACATAGTAAGTTCTGAAAGCGCGTTGCGCAGCATTCTGCTTATAAAAATCCGAAATCTTCTTTACTGGGGCTCTCCCATGCTGTCCTGGACCATAATTCCTTTTATGCACTGGATCCTTCTGCGACCCCCAGAGACTTGCTTTCATCTGCCTGCTTACCCTGAACTTTCTTCTTATCGTAGTTGTCATGGTCGTATAAAATCACCAGTTACTTCTAACATGTCACGACCTTTTGAGCAACAAAGAAACAAATATTTCTCTAACTAAAGAGGGCATAATCTTGTAGCAATCTATAAAAAGCATGAGTAAAGTAGTATTGTGACTCGCCTCGAAATATACATACAGTCATTAAGATCTAGATATCAAAGGAATGAAAATCAGGTGGCTACACAAAAGCAAGACATTACCTATACACTTTTCTCAACGAAATATCCCAAGGAGATTCTTCGTTGATTTAATAGTTGAATGAGCGTTACTAACTCAACGAGGTATGGCTTGCTCGTTTTGTATTACCTACTAGACCTAGTTTTGGTACTCAGAAGACTATGAGTAAAAGAATTAAAAAATCCTTTACTTTACTATCTTGTTTGCTTTTCTCCTTGATCTGTATATTCGGAGGAATAAGTCTCACAAGTAAATTAAAGCACCTTTTTAATACTCTGCTTATAGAGAACGGATACACCGTGAGTAAAGTAGAGACCAGAGGCTGTAATTATATGGATAAACAACAGGTATTCTCGTTTGTTGAACAGTATAAAGGCGGGAATATACTCTCAGTTCCACTTACTGAAATAAGAAACAAAGTTCTTCAAGAGAAATGGGCTGCCAAAGCATCCGTAATAAGGAAATTACCCAATACGATCATAATCATAGTTGAGGAGTATAAACCGCTTGCACTGTTGAACGATGATAGTGTGATAGCTGACGACTTAGTCACTATCATTCCGTTAAAAACCCCACAGGAAAGAAAACGTTTCCGCAACCTCATGAGAATCGAATCAAATAGTTTAAACAAAGGGATACAATTACTGGCAGAATTGCGCGAAAAAATGAGGAAGGAAGACTTTAATCAACTTACATAGGTCCAAGATCCACCTAGCGAAAACCGCAACCCGACACTCAAAGGTAATAAGATGATGCCCATCAATAAGAAAGCACACACAAAACGTGGAAGAACATGAAAATCCCTTCGTGAGGAGGAAAGGCGTGATGCGCACAGATAACAAACTCCTTGAAACAACCCTGCAGCCCTATAGAAGGATGCACCAGTTATCCGGAGCGTCACGCAACACAATTTCAGAGAGTATTATCCCCAAAAATTTCCAACTAACAGGAATGAGAATTTATTTTAAGATAGAAAAAAATTCTTGAACTTCTCCTTTGGCATTAGCAGCGAAAGCCCCTCTTTTTGCTACAGTCTCAAAGACCGAGGTATTATGCGCTACGCAGGCATGCCTGGCCGAAGCATACACTATTACCCCTTTTGGGGACAGAGACTCCTCAATCGCAAGTGCAATCTGAGCACAAATTCTCTCTTGTAACTGCAATCTTTTAGTACAAGCACTTACCAATCTTCCTAGACTCCCAAGACTTGTGATACTTTTATCTGGAATGTATCCGATAGAAATATATCCAGAAATAGGTAAAACATGGTGTTCACAAAAAGACAAAAAGGGAGTCCTTTTTAGCACGAGCAAAGACTCACCTTCGTCAGGATTTTCCATTCTTGCAACAAGGGAGGAGAAGTCGCTGCATGCGTAACCCGAAAAATAGTTTGCAAACATCTTGAGAAATAGGTGTGACGCACCACGTAGCCCTAGGTGATCAGTCTCACCTACCCTTGCACCTGGAAAATCCTGGACACCACCCTCAGATAACTTCTGCACCACTGACAACCTCTATCAATTCCTTTGTAATCTTCTCCTGCCTTGCGCTGTTATAGCGACGTCTCAGCTTATCACCGACTTCCTGGGCATTCTTAGTTGCGCCATCCATTGCAAGCATTCTGCTCATGTTTTCACTTACCTTTGCTTCTCTTAGGCATACGTAAAGTTGTGCACACACATATTTAATATAAAGGAACGCAAACAACTGCTTATGTTCTGGCTCAAGGTATGAAGTACGCTCATCATGAAAGACAAAATCACTGGCTGCAGGTATTCTAAGTAACACAGAGTGCATATTCATCGCACTCTCGTACTTAGTGTAGAGACAATGAAAAACAGCGCTACTACCTAAGCTGGTAACCACCCTATTGAGAAAGTGGAAATCTACCTCGCTGCCTGAAGTATTTGTGTGCACAGATGGAAATTGCTCAGCAAAAAAAGAAATTTTCTTTCCGATAAAGTAAAATGTAGCACCCCTATCCCTAAACTCGTCAGCAAGACTGCGTAGATGCCTAATCAATGAAGAATTATACCCACCACACAACCCTCTATCCGCAGAAAAAGCAACCAACACATCTCCTTGCGTTGGAATATCTGAAGAAGATCTTTCTTCACGAAATTTGCCAAATATCTCCAAAGATCGTAGCACCTCGTCTCTATAACGACGCGCAGCTATCAGCGAAATTCTTGCCTGTTTGAGTTTCGACGTGGCAATCATTTGCATCACTCTGGTAATCTTTTTCGTAGAATTTACGCTGTTAATCCGGAGTAAAAGGCTCTTCAGATCCGACACTTGACGATATAAAATAAGCAGTAGGCCTATAGCATAATAGCAGCTCCGTGGATTTTTTAAACACCAAAGGAATAAACCTCTCTTACTTTTTCGTGGCTAGATTGTTCACAAAGGTGCGTGAAGCAACACTTGACCTCAATTTCATAAAGACAGAAAGCCAATAACTCAGAAAACCCCGTACAGCCAACCCTTACACTCTTGGAGGTGTCCAAAAGAGACGATAAAACGAGACAGTCTACTTTCCAGTACTGATACAATCTAGTCAAGCGGATGATTTTACACATTAAACGACTCTTCTAGCACTCACATGCATTGCATATTCATCAGTTAGTTAGAGCACACATTTTTTCTAGAACAAAAGACCCAGGATAAGCACATTATGCACACCTTACATCCATCACTGTGTGAAACGAAATTACGTAGATGAACTTTTTGCGTTATTCATTATTCCCCGCTCATGAATAAAGTCTCATATGAAAACCACCGAGAAATCCAAGGTAACTCCCAATCTGTTTTTTACCCCATTCCTTACAATGTAACAAAGCTCTACAAGTGGATCAGCTGTTTTGCACCCACCATTTACGATGAAATTGTTGTACTTTTCGGAAATCCTTGCACACCCTAAAGAAAACCCTGCATATCCAGCCTTGGCAATAAGCTCACAGGCTTTTTGTTCTGGTGGATCCTGAAAAACCGAACAGGCTGATTCAGAAAATGCAGGTTGGAAATCCTGGCTTTTTCTTAACATCTCGAGTGTCAGAAGTTTTATCTTCTCCTTCTGCATCCTACATCCAGCATCGAAAACTGCTTCAACACAGATGTAATTCTTCGGCAATGAATTGCCTCCATTTTTAAAACCTATTTCCTCACGAGAAAGTGTGAGCATCTCTCCGTTCTCATCAATAAAAGTTGCAGCTACTAAAAGGTCTGAGCTCCTCTGATCATAAGCACCCGCATTCATTGTGATAGCACTTCCGACAGTCCGGTGCATAACCGCAAAAAACTCAAAGGCACCAATCTCATTCTCAAGTGCAAATCTCGCCAGACTCGATGTCAGTACTGCCGCCCCGACTTTCACTTTTCCGTCTGCGTATGATACATACTCGAATCCTCTTCCCAGTTTCAGAATGGGCTTGTCTAACACTTGGCCCGCAAGAATATTGGACCCAGCACCTATAACATGGAAATTGTGACTCTTAGCGAAATGCACAACTTCATTTACATTTGCTGCGTAAAGCAACTTGGCCTTACCTCCAACTCCGAGCCGAGTGTATCTACTTAACTCAACTTCTTTCACCTTATACTTTGCGTTGCGCAAGATTCATAGAAATAAAACAAATATCGTGATATCTTAGCAATCTCTGCTGCTGCATTCCAAGGGGCAGGCTTTTAGTTTGTGAAGTTGTAGGATAAATGTTACGGATCCGTTTTGTTATACTTTCCCTTATACTGCTCCTCTGTTTACCTTCCTGTGGGAAAAAAAGAAGAGACTTTGCATCCTATCCACTCCAGAACCCTCAAGGAATAGATTTTGAAGGCGATCCTGACTTTGTATCATCCTACATGAGATACATAGGCGTCACAGAAAGTCAAAAAAATCCGGGAAGAGGTGCAAGCATATTCGAACTAGACAGTGTTGAAGAATTAGAAGAGTTCGAACCTGTTGATGCAGGCTGGGAAGTCGACAAAATCCCTCCAGGAAAAACAGAACTTGAAGAGTTCCTCACTGATAATTTGGATGCCTTGAAAAGCAATGTCGCGGATGCTGTTAAACAAGCAAAGGATTCGTTTGAGGCAGTTGCAAACGTAACAAAGAAATCCCTTACTGAACAGCGCGATGGTGATGTTAAAAAGCGTGTTAAAAAACGTGCCAGAGGTACCTTTCGCGGTGCTACATCCAAAACTGCATCAAGCAAATCAAACAACAATCGGAGCACCCCTGAAATAACAGAGATCACTGGAGAAGCGGAGGCTGAAAATGTAGCGGCCTCAAATAACACGCAAGGAAAGGATACAGCTTTCGAAGAAACTGATCTGCAGAGCAACCAAAGTACTCAGAATGTTGATGAGCTTCCAGAACCTTCAGCGGAGGAACTACCTGAAACAGATGATACCAAAACAGGAGACAGTGACGTAGGTCGGCTGGAGCAAGAGCTGATGAGTGTCGACAAGGAAGAAAACTCTGATCCAAACAGTCGTGGCGACAGCCGTGCGACACAGAATCTTGATCATGAAAAAACCAACCACGAAATCGCACCAGATCAAGAGAGTTACGGGGAGGGTGAATCTCAGCAAGATACGCTTAAGCCGAATGCAATAACAGATACAGAAGATTCAGGTTTCAGTGATCCATCTCAATCGGAAAGTGAAGATGACCAAAAAAGCGAAACAGCTGAAGATAATCAATATAGAAATTTGACTTTGCAAGATGGCGCTACGCTGGAGACAAAAATAGAAGATTCGAGTTCCACTGAATCATCTAACTCAGAAAGCGCGGATGATCAAAAAAAGGAAGCAGTTCAAGAAAAGCAAGATGGAAATGTGGCGCAACAAGATAATCCTCTTGTTTGCACTTGTGGCTGTCTTCTTTGTGATGGAGTCGATGAAAGAGAAGAGACAAGTCGAAATAACATATTTTCTGCAGAGGAAGACGTATCTCAGCAGAACGATCCTACTGTAGATCCATGTGAGTGCTCCTGTTGCAGTGGAAGCAACGAAGCAAAAGAAGAGATTCAGAAGGGCATCCCTCCGATGGAAGTAAGTAGGACGGTGCAAAGCACTCAGAGGGGTGATGCAAACTGCAGTATTGAGAAGGGCGTAACGCGCACTGCTAATAGCAGTGAAATCCTAGCAAAAATTCTATCAAGCTTGCCATTTTGCAAAAGCGAATGCGCCAGCACAGTTATATACTCAACTGACCCGATAATAGAAAATATCCAGGGTAGTCGGTCTGAAGAGCAAAGTTAGTAAAAGAGCTACCGTATAACAGTTTCATCATAGACCACAAGAAGTTTCCTCAGTGCAGGGAACCAGTAAACCTACGCTTGTACGGCCCCCTTTGCTACCCAGAAGCTCTTTTTAGTCATCCTACGTGCGGGGGACCCCGTGAATGGTGGAACACACTTTGTTAAATGACCCCGGCAATATAACTAGTGACTCACAATAAGTCGGGTATTTAAGATCACCTTTCCTGACGCCACCCAACAACTTCCCCTCTGTAACGCCAGTTAAAATAAGTATCACATTCCCCTTTACGAGTTCATCATGCGAATAAGACCTTTCAAAATCTGTGATCCCAACTTTTTGTGCACGCTCCCTCTGCTCATCGCTCTTAAAAAGGAATTTACTTACCATTCGTCCTCCGAGATTACGTACAGCCATAGCTGACAAGACACCTTCTGGAGCACCACCACTGCCCATATACGCATCTCCGGCATTTCCAATAACCATTGAGACAATAGCTGATATATCTCCATCTGTCACCAGTTGGACCCTTGCACCAACGTCCCTAACTGCGGCAATGAGCCCTTGATTACGTTCTCGCTTTAGGATTACAACAATAAGCTCTTCGGGTCCTTTAACTCCCTTAGCAGAAGCAATCTTCTTCAAATTTTCAGCAACCGTATTGCCAAAACTTATATCACAGTCATAAGGAGTGTATATCTTTTCCATATAAACATCCGGAGCAGAAATTATGCTTCCGGGCTCACCAAAACCAAGTACAACTAGCGAACCATCCATAAAGGATGCACAAACATCTGTCCCCTCTAATGGATCCACAGCTAGATCTAAGAGTGGTCCCCCCTTGCCTAGCACTTCTCCTACATGTAACATTGGCGCACAATCTCTTTCGCCTTCGCCTATCATAACATTAACAGTTGCATTGATCTCATTCAGAGCATTCCGCATCACCTCTACAGCGACACTATCCGCTTCTTTACTATCACCCAGGCCAGCCATGTCATAGCAAGAAATCGCTGTTTTCTGTGCTACAGATAAAAATTCCAAAATATATGAACACAACATATTAATTAGTCATCACAGACACGCCCCAGGAAGATTACCCGAAATCCAGAAATTGGGCAAATTAGCTCTCACCCAATGAAGAAATAAGCAACACGATTAAACTCACGCGAAATGCGAAGCATTCCTTGTACGAACACCAAGCAACACGCATCTAACGCTCTCTTTATGAGGTATCTCATTATAACATCGGGGGATGCACAGCATACAGGTTATTAAACAGGCGGAAATAGATCATGTAAGCCGAACAAGGCACTTTCAAGAAAATGGAAAAAAGCTAAACCCCTCTCCGCTCTCGAAACTGCTGTATCCATTTTCCCATTAACCCTGAAATGCATATTGAAAGCGTTATTTCTTCTCTTTTGTGGAAACCTTTCTCTTTGTTGCTACTTTCTTTGCAGATTTAGAGGTATTTTTCTTTTTTTCAATGAGAAGAATCGCCGTTTCAATGGATAACGACTCCGGACTTTCCGCCTTCGGTATAGGAACATTCATCTTACTACACTTGATGTACGGACCGTATCTCCCATCACGAATTTGTATCTCTTCACCTTCATAGGATCCAAGCACACGGAGCAAACTCTTGTCATGGATAACATAACTCTGTATGAACTGAACGGCTTTATCTAGTGTCATTTCATCCATTTGGGAAAACTGCAAGTTGTAATATTTTGCATTCCAAAAAAGATACAGACCATATGGGCCCAGCCCCATCTTGATTTCTTTACCATCTGCCGGGTGTTTACCAAGAATTTTCGGTAAAGAAGCTATTTTATGAGCAAACTCTTCATCTATAGAAACGGGATCAACATCTTTTGGTATGCTACTATTTTTGCCCTTGTACTTAAGGTAGATACCATAAGGACCCTTGTGCAGACTGATATCTTGAGCAATTTGCTTAGGATATTCAGTATCATCATCAGTGCTATAACTATTCACTATAAACCTACAAACTGGATAATTTGTGCAGCCGAGGAAAACTCCATAACGACTCACACTTAAATGCATATACCCTTTTTCACATTTTGGACACTTGTCACCCACCTTTACTTCCGCCGAAACAAGCTTTTGTTTTGCAAGGGCACCATTTACAAATGCCAGAACCTCAGTGATCGGAACCTTTTCTACCTCTTCTACGTTAGAATGAAAGCTGTCCCAGAAATCCTGAATTACATCTAGCCAAAAAATTGTTCCATCTGCGACTTTATCCAGTCTGTCTTCCATTTCAGCAGTAAAATGATACTCAACATATTTGCTAAAGAAATGTACCAAAAACTCAGAAACTAGCCTTCCCCTGTTCTCTGGAATAAACGACTTGTTGACAATAGATGCGTATCCCCTCTCCTGCAGAACAGAAACAACAGTAGCATAAGTTGAAGGACGCCCTATACCCAACTCCTCAAGATGTTTTACCAACCCTGCTTCTGAGTAGCGATGCGGCGGCTCAGTAAAATTTTGGGTAGGCAGCACATCACCTACCTTTACCTGAGCACCTTCTTTATGCTTCTTTATGAAATCTATAACACCCTGATTTTTATTTTTGTTTTTGCCATGTGAAAACGCAGCATTGAAACCATCAAAAATAAGCAGTGACGCTGATGCAGAAGTTTTGAACTTCTCATCTTGAGATATAAATACAATGTTCTGACTACTCGTAATAGCATCACTCATTTGACAGGCAAGTGCTCTCTCCCATATAAGCCTGTACAGCTTATACTGATCTGGGGTGAGATAAGATTCAATTTCTTCAGGTGTACGAAAAATGCTTGTCGGCCGAATAGCTTCGTGTGCCTCCTGAGCGTTTTTCACTTTTTTCTTAAATAAAACAGGAGATTCAGGCAAATACTCTTGCCCAAATTTTTTTTGGATAAACTCTCTTATCGCATCAACACTCTCAACAGAAAGATGAGTAGCATCTGTCCTCATATATGTGATGAGACCTTCAATCGCACCACCTATCTCGATGCCCTCATACAGCTTTTGCGCGAGACTCATTGTTTTTTTCACACTAAACCCAAGGACGGTTGATGCAGTTTGCTGCATAGTGGATGTAATAAACGGTGGACTAGGCTTCTGCTTGAGTTCTTTCTTCTTGATTTCTTCAACAAGGAATGGAAGCTCCCTGATTTCCTCAACAATCTTTTCAGCCTCCTCTGCTCCTCTTATGGACATTCTCTCGAGTTTTTCACCATTTATGTGTGAAAGTTGAGTAGGAATCACAAGACCTTCACCATCGGTCATATTCACACTCACTATCCAATATTCCTCTGGCGTAAACAGACCTATCTCATTTTCTCTATCGCATAGGATCCTGAGGGCAACAGATTGAACCCTCCCAGCAGATTTACTTCCGGGTAATTTCTTCCATAACACTGGAGAAATACTAAACCCAACAAGGTAGTCAAGTGCTTGCCTCAGCCTTTGCGCGCGAACAAGATTCTCATCTATCTTCCTTGGAGAAGCGATGGCATTTTGCACAGCGGTTTTTGTAATCTCATGAAACACAACCCTGTGTACATTTTTAGGAAGCACATCGTTCTCCTTAAACACCTCAACAAGATGCCAAGAAATGGCTTCCCCTTCTCTATCAGGGTCTGTAGCAAGGTAGAGGGCTGTCGCGTTTTTTACATCCTTAATTAATTGAGGCACCACCGTCTCACCGGTATCGGTAAGTTTGTAGAGCATCTCGAACGAGTCCGTTACATCAACAGAGCCCTTTTTATTGGGAAGCGCTCGCACATGACCAAAGGACGACAGTACCCTAAAGTCTTTACCTAAATATTGGGCAATAGCCTTACCTTTAGTGGGTGATTCTACTATGAGGACATTCATCTCTCAGAGACTTTTTATGAACAAAAACAATAAAAACTCAGAAACAACGTGGTGCTTCAGATAAAGAGATAAATTACCCCGAACAATTCGGCAAGTATAGTTCAGAAAAATAACTGAACCTCATCGTTGAACAAAACCGAATCTGTACATCCCCAGTACGACAAAGCTATCTCACAAACAAAACCGCCTGCATGGAGCACAACCAATAAGGAGGTGCCCCAAACGAAAAAACTAACCTAACACGCCGTTCAAAAACCTAAGCATGTTTCATAGAAGCAGAAATGGCTGCGGCGGATTCAACAGCTGCAGACTCTTCTAACATACTCGGAACACCTTCAAAAGTAGAAGCAGAAGTAGTTGGAACCGGCTCAAAAACTACATAACCACCTCTACTCGAATTAGACGAATCGTTTTCCAATGGAAGGACAGCTGAATTCCTTCTATGAAAAACTACCCCCGACAATGCTTCCGACTGTCCGCTGACTCCAGGACACACAGCCTCCTCCGATGAAGAATTATGTAGATGAGTTCCACACACACGTAGACGAACTTCCTCTACACTGAGCTCTTCCCCCTGATAACAAAGCTTATCTGGACACAATTGCGCATGATACTTTCTCCACTCAGCCATGCTTGAACTCGCAGCACGTTTAGGAAGATAAGCAAGCTCTTCCTCGGTAAGAAACTCGACGCAATCAAGACCAAAACTCCACCTTCCTGCTCTACTACCAGCTAAAAATTCACCAGCAATATACAACATTTTTTCCTTCTTACATTCAGCTTCATAGGCATCACTAGGCGAAACACTGCATTCTGTGATACGCAAACCTTCGTAAGATACTTTTGCACCTCCCCGCTTAAAAAGACTCTCCTTACTCACAACTAGGACAGAAAAAAAGTCCATTAAGGATGACAAAAACAAGAGCAGCATTGTTGTGCTAATCTCTTTCTTTTGCGGGATTTCTCTTTTAAAGCGAAAGAAAACGGAATGGAAGCGCATACAAGAACCACCTGGATCACCCTCAAGGTACCCTTCTTTCGGCGCACCAACCCTTACTGCATCCGCACCCTTCACCACATTTATACTCATGTAGATGGGACGCTTACTGAAAAACTCTTTGAACCCCTCTACCACGGCTGCTACGCTACTTGACCCTAGTGGTAAATTCTGTTTCTCGCAGTCTGAAACAAATTTGCAGAGTGCATATTCAAAAAGCTCAATAAAAAGGTCTCTGCTTTGCTCATCCACAATGCAGAGGTCACACATTAACTTATTCGCATCCCTAATCCTTTTGGCCTCAGAAGAAGTCCTTTTAGCAGCACCCTTATATACGCCCCCATTTACAGCAACCCTCTCCTTTATCGCTACGCTATAAGGCTCTATAGACTCCGGACCAGCACTCCAGAGCTGGGTTACCAAATACACAGGGTTAGTTTTATCCAAAAACAGCAGATTACGAATCCCCTTTAGAACACCTTCATAAAAAGGTCGATAATCAACCAGAAGCTTTGAATCATCTACTTCTACCTCAACAACCGCTCCACTATGCATAACACTCTTACTTCTCAAGTAATAGAAACAAAATACTCTGTCTATAATTAGCTGTATGCTATTATGTGACAGTTATCCAGATTTAAAGTAAAGTATTACTAATTATGCGTTAATGGGCATTACTTTGCCAAATAAGAAGGTTGAACCCTTTCAAAGGAAAAAGAATAAATAATTAGGTTTCTAGTAGTGGAAGCAGTTCAGGTGATGATTCCTATTCCCGTGAGACTTTTTTCCCATTCAGATATAAAAAACCTCAACACGAAAATAGGAAAATAAGACACCTACTTCATCAGCAGTGGTGGGAATAAAAACAACAAAACACATCACAGGTGCAAAGGATATGAATGCATTCCTTTTCCACCTTTATCAAATCACTTCTTTGTTGCAATAGTAAGGCCGTTCGTGGTTGGCAAGATAACAGAGTCGTACTTATCTGAATCACTAATCATTGTGTTGAACCGCTCCATAAATTGCCAAGCTCTACTGTTACTAGAGGGATTATTTTTTCCAAAGCCAAGTGTGTTATCAGCAATAATGAGTCCGCCAACTCTTACGTTTGCTTCTCCCCATTCAAGATAAGTTGGATACCCGGACTTTTCTGCATCAATAAACAGCATATCAAAAGGACCAAAGGAGTTAAGTTCCAAAAGCTTAATCTTTGCATCACCTATAAAAAGTTCTATCTGTGGAAAAGTGGAAAAGTTTTGTAATGCAATTTGCGCATATTCAGAATTCTTTTCAATTGTGTAGACTTTACCACCATTTCCAACCGCCTTTGCCATGCAAATCGCCGAGTAACCAACTAATGTTCCAACCTCAACGATAGTTTTTACCTTATTCATTCTAATCAGAAATGCCAGAATTGCTCCTTCTATCCGTCCAATTTGGATAAACCGCCTCTTATCAGAAAAAGTTTCCTCCCTGATTTTCTTCATCAACTGACATTCCACCGGTAACTTGGAAATGATGTATTCTTCAGCACATGAATCCTCAAAACGCATGACTAGCACCGAATAAGATTAACAATATGGAAGAGCGCATGACACAAAACTTACATGGCTGCATCAAGATACTCACGCCATAGAAAAGTATCACTTCATCAGGAGTATTAGAAGCATGCTTGAAATCTGGATGTTTCGATTATCGACCTGTCAACGAAAACCAAAACTGATCTACAAAGGTACCACAAACACTTAATTCAATCAGCAAACTCAATCGCTGCGATTTATGTATTTACAGCATTACTTGCACACTCGACACTTTCGCGAGAAAAAACGGAGTGCACATACTAATGAACAATTAAACCAAAAGCTGTCTTGCATTTCACGCGCACATGCAGAGAATAAAGTTACTTCCCTGCATTATACTTTTCCTTTAGTTTTACAGGCTAGTCTGGGCTCAGGAATATACAGAAAATGAAGAAGAAACTAAAATCCAAAATAAGCTACTTCGATATAAAGCTTGAGGAAAGTGTCACTAGTCTTCCCTGTGTAATCAAAATCCTGATAGAGAATGCCCTGAGAAATAGGCAGAAAGACTCGATTGTGAGGGCATTGTGTCATTACAAACAACATATTGGAAATCTAGCTGTGGATTACTATCCCTCTCGCGTGCTAATGCAGGATTTTACTGGCGTACCTGCCATAGTGGATTTGGCAGCCCTACGTGATGCCGTTTCCGAAGCACAGGGAGACCCAAGAAGTGTAAACCCAAAAATTCCGGTGGACCTTGTTATAGACCACTCGATTCAGGTTGATTCTTATGGCAAGGCAAGCTCGGCCACCGAAAATAAAACAATAGAATTTCAAAAAAACATAGAAAGATACAAACTCTTAAAATGGGCCCAAAAGTCCTTTCAGAATTTTCGAGTGGTTCCACCAGGAACTGGTATTTGCCATCAAGTCAATCTAGAGTACTTGGCACAGGTTGTCCGCACAGAACGGCAAGAAACAGAAGTATTAGCATACCCAGATACCCTCGTGGGTACAGACAGTCATACTACTATGAGCGGTGGTCTCTCTGTGCTTGGGTGGGGTGTCGGGGGAATAGAAGCCGAATCAGTGGTGTTGGGTGAACCTATTTCGATGGTAATTCCTGAAGTAATTGGATTAAAACTTGAAGGAAAATTAAAAGCTGGTCTTACTGCAACTGACCTGGTTCTACATATTACTCACTTACTTCGAAAACACAAAGTAGTAGGAAAATTCGTTGAAGTCTTTGGTGATGGTGTCAAGAACCTTTCTGTTGCAGATCGAGCAACAATAGCAAACATGGCACCTGAATGCGGTTCGACATGCAACTTCTTTGCTCCGGACCAAAAGACACTAGATTATCTCGACCTTACCGGAAAAACACAAGAACAAATTGACCTAGTAGAAGATTACACAAAAAGTCAAACGATGTGGGCAGATTACGCACGTGCAACAGATTTCGTAGACGTGATTGAGCTAGATCTCTCCGAGGTTCGTACGACCCTTGCAGGGCCAAAAAGACCACAAGATAAGATATCTCTTCACTTAGTACCAGAGAACTTTAACAAGGTGTGTACTCGTTCTGAAAAAAAGGTGGAAACTTCTCCCGCACCTGATGAAGAATGTGTTCAAATACCGCAAACTTCTGTAGGCATAGGGGCAGATTCGCCTAAGCTTCAAAATGGGTCCATAGTGATTGCCGCAATCACAAGTTGTACAAACACTTCTAACCCCTCCGGGATGATTGCAGCGGGTCTGTTGGCAAAAAGAGCTGTACAATCGGGACTACAGGTGAAAAACTGGGTGAAGACATCTCTTGCACCTGGATCCCAAGTTGTCTCAGAATATTTGAAGCAGTCTGGACTACAGGACTATCTAGACCAGCTGGGTTTTAACATCGTGGGTTTTGGTTGCACGACTTGTATAGGTAATTCAGGTGAATTGAAAGAGGAAATCTCTGAGGAAATTGATGAGAAAGATCTGGTAGTAGTATCTGTACTTTCCGGTAACCGTAACTTCGAAGGCAGAATTCATCCAAAAGTAAAAGCAAATTACCTAGCTTCTCCCATGCTTGTGGTTGCTTATGGTATTGCAGGCAATATAAACATAAATCTAGAATCTCAACCTCTCGGGTATGATAAAACCGGTAAAGCAGTATACCTAAGAGACATCACCCCATCAGATGATGAAATTGATGCTTATGTTCATCGCTTTCTCAGAAAGGAGATATTCTTGTCAAAATATCAGGATGTTTTCTTAGGTGACAGGAACTGGCAACAATTAGAGTGTACTAGCTCAGTAACTTACAAATGGGACGAAAACTGTACCTACATTAAAAGTCCCCCTTTTTTTAAAAGTGATGGTCAGGTCAGTTTTCAGGATATAATTCCTAAGATCAATGAAAAAGTAGATCACCAACCTGCGGCATTTGATATCTCAGTGAGGGATGCACGAATACTTGCTGTCTTCGGGGATAGTATCACAACTGACCACATCTCTCCGGCCGGGACGATTCCTGTAAAGAGCCCCGCAGGGGAATATCTAAAGACATTAGGTGTAACTCCACAGCAATTCAATTCTTATGGAGCACGGCGAGGTAATCACGAAATCATGATACGTGGCACCTTTGCAAACACAAGGATCAAAAATAAGATGCTTGAGAATGTCGAGGGAGGATATACAACTCATTTCAACCGTGATGGCAGAAGGGAAATCGTTAGCATCTATGAAGCAGCAATGCGCTATAAATCCTCTGGAACCAATCTTGTTATTTTTGCGGGCAAGGAATATGGTACTGGCTCAAGTCGTGATTGGGCTGCAAAGGGCACGTACTTGCTTGGCGTCAAGGCGGTGATAGCAGAGAGTTTCGAACGTATTCATAGAAGCAACCTAGTTGGCATGGGTGTTCTTCCGCTTGTTTACTCTGATCCTGAAGAGTATGGTCGCTTAACACTCACCGGCGAGGAAATCGTTACTATAGAGTTAGAAGGCGACCCTTCACCGATGTGCAAAATGGAGTGCCAAATTATCAACAAAACAGGTCTAACAGAACGCTTGGCGCTTACCCTAATGGTTACAACGGAAAAGGAGATGGGTTATATAAAGGTTGGTAATATACTAAAGTACGTACTCAAAGAATCTTTTCTGGAACAAAAGCACTAGATACTAGGTTCAATAAAATGTACAGCTTCCTAAAATCTTAAAACGTTAGGAACGCTCGATCGGCTGGTATTTTGACTCAGGGTAAACCCTATGTGTGAGGCCTGCAACTAGTCTCTCAGAGCGATTGTGACTAGCAAACCACAGCTTACATAAGCCTCATTGATTCAATTTAAATTATCGCACACTTAAATAATCTGCCCATTTTTCCTTTATCTACAAGCCTAAATAAGGTTTGCTCAAGTATTCCGGTATCGGTAGCGGAAGACCTCTTCGCAAGCTCAAATATACCATAAAGAGATAAAAAATCTCCCTGTGTCATTAATTTGGCCCTCGGAAATAAGTAAGAAAAATCAATTTCATGGGTTATGTCTGATTCGCCTATACTTTCAAAAATATCGATAAATCTATGTCCCTTTACTGCCTGTATTGTACTTCTTCGTGTGCAGGTAGCGTGCCCATAATCTACTATGAGTCCACTTCCACCGTCTTTCGCGATTCTAGTAAGTATTGACGAGGCGATCTGCTTCCCAAGCAAACTTATCTCAACTATATCTCCATCTTTAAATTTACCACTAAATCTTTTTCGCGTTTCTTCCTCTTCTATTTGAAAATCCTCTGTTATTTTCCGTTCAAAAAAAGTTCCACCCCAAAAAATAAACTGATCTATTGGAAGTGCATCAAAAAACTCGTTTGCCAAAACAATCACTTTACCGTTCGGAAGCTCATCTATACTATTACACCACCGAATCTTACAGCTATGAGGACGTAAATTTTCCATCTGTACACCTCTGAGAAACGGACTTATCTCTATCATATAAACAGTAACTGAGTCATAGAAGGACTCGACATTCCTTATAGTATTGAGAATATCAAACATCATCATTCCGCTCCCAGGACCCAGTTCCACGATTGCTATTTCACGTGGTTTTTCCAGTCTTTCCCACTGTTCAAGGATCCATACTGCCACTGTCCTTCCGAAAAGAGACGAGATCTCTGGTGCAGTAATGTAATCCCCTGTTTTCCCTATTGGGTTTCTTGTTATATAGTACCCTTTGCTCGGATGGTACATACTCAACTCAATAAATTTTGAGAATGCGATAGATCCATTTTCTCTAATAAAATTCTTTATATAAGATCTCATCTGTTCTTAATAAAACCCGCCAATAATACATCACTCGCGCACCTTACGTAGAAGAATAATCAACACACAAACCAGCTTCAAAGAGACGTAAGAGATCTACTTCACATGATCTAGTTTGAAATCAATATATAAAATCCACATAACCATAACAGAAAACTGCGCCAGTAACCCCTACATCCTTGTAAATAATAGCACTTAAAAATGGTCCTCAGTCTGTGAAATATGCTGATTCCTCAAGCTGCACACAAAATGGAAAAGCAATCTATAAAAAGAGTTTCACTTCCACCAATCCATTTGGTACATCATCCTCTATTTCCCACACAATACGTGCGCTATTGGTGGCTGCCTTAATGTCATATTCCGCCTCCAGCATCTCAACTGCAGCTGTTTTTATCTCAACCAAGCTGATCTCTTTCTTCATAGAAATAGAGTGTTCCGATTTAAACTCTCTGACTTTTGCGAGAATTTTTATAAAATCATTACCAGAAAAAGTTATCTTACGAGCTAAAGAGATTTCATCAGGCCAAGTAAAACCGCCATGCAAGGATACAGTATCTGGGAAGAGTGCCGAATATATTTCATCTGTCACATATGGGAGAAAAGGGGCAAAAAGTTTTAAAATTACTGCTAGAGATATGCTCAAGGTATGCAGAACACTTTCTCTCCCGGGAACATCATTGTATGCCCGAGACTTGACAAGCTCCAAGTAATTATCGCAGTACTCGTGTAAGAAGAACCTTTCTATTAATGCTTTTGCATAGAAATAATCACAGTTCTCAAGCGCAAGTTCCGCACCCTTCACTACCTCAGATAACCTACTAAGAATCCATAAATCAGTTACATAATCCACTTTGAGTAGTTCCGGATCACTTACAAGGAACTGCTCAATAAACCTAGCAGCGCTCCATATCTTATTAACAAGCTTTTTACCTATGAGGAGAACGTTCTCACTAAAACACGTATCGCAGCCAAGTCCTGCACTCGCACTCCAGTACCGAACGACGTCAGCACCATGTTCAGCAATAAGTTTTACTGGATCAACCGTATTACCCTTGGACTTGCTCATCTTACTTTTGTCACTTGCAAGGCACCAACCACTGACCATAACTCTTCTCCAAGGCACTGTTTGGTACTCTAAAAATGATCGGAGAATTGTATAGAAAGCCCAAGTACGTATTATTTCGTGTGCCTGTGGCCTCAGTGACATTGGCTGAAACTGTAGCCGTTCTTCATCCAGTAAGTCAGAACTTATACCAGTGACTGGATCAGGATCCATTTGCTTTGCTCCCCTGGAATCACACATACTCTTCGTAAGTAGCGAGTAATTAATCTGCGGTGAAAGAGAGCTAGTTGCCCACGTGTCCAAGACATCTTTATCCTGTATATATGTTTTTCCGTCCCTGAAAATCACATCACTTTCCACAGGCAATTCAGACAATTCAGGTAGCAGTATACCTCCAGTTTCTTTTTCGTAATAAACTGGAACCCGCACCCCAAGATACCTCTGCCTGGAAATACACCAATCCCATTTGAGCCCATCAATCCACTGCTCTATCTTGATTCGCATTTTCTCAGGTAACCAATCAATCTCTTGGACCCTATTTTTCAGCTCTTCCTTATGCTTTAGGATTTCAATGTACCACTGATACGTCGAGATAATCTCCAACTTTCCACCCGACCTTTCTGCGCACTTAACACGATGAGTGATGGCTTCCTGTCTTGTCAAAAGTCCCTTTTCCCTTAACTTTTCTAAAATATACTCACGTGCGTCTTCGACTTTTTTACCACCGAGTAAATCTATTCTACCGTATCTATCAATTACCTCGAGTAATGGAAGATCATATTTTTTCCACCATTTGATATCCATTTCATCACCAAAAGTGCAGCACATTACAAGACCCGTTCCCTTTTCAACTATAACGTCTGGATCAGGAATAATAGGCACTCTTTTGTTGAAGATTGGAGTAATAGCATACTTACCTTCAAGATTTTTGTAGCGCTCGTCAGAGGGATTATAGAGAAGCGCTACACATGCAGGAAGAAGTTCCGGTCTTGTTGTACCAACCTCAAGTTTTCTCAAATTTGTACAGGATGACAGCACACTAGACGACCCCTGCTCAAGAGAATTAGCTCCTGTAAAATCATGTTTGCACACCCTATCGGCTGCTAAACCATTGTCATCAGGATTACCAACGACAGCAGAAACATCACCACTTGTCCTATCCGAAGTTTTGGTTGCAACCTCGCACTTACCATGAATATCGGATCCTATACTAACGTCTCCATTATCCTCACATAGGAAAATAACGTAGTTCATCTTGGAGTCAAATTCTTTTTCCTCGACCTCAGCTTGGGCAATTGCTGTCTGATCTATTACATCCCAAAGTATGGGCATCTTCTTCCTATAGAGCAGTCCCTTCTTGTACAGGTACAAAAAGGACTCCTGTGATAGACGCTTACAATCTTCACTGTTTGTTTGATAACTAAAATCCCAGTCGATACTTAGGCCTATGCTATCAAAAAGATCTTTGAATTCTTCAACTCTTTCCGCCGAAATTCCCTCACACAGAGCTACAAATTCTGCTCTATCAGATCTGCTAGCTTTAATTTTACAGGACTTTTCAACAAGTCTCTCCGTTGGAAGGCCATTATTATCGAATCCCAAAGAGTAAAAGACATTTTTGCCACGCATTCTTTGGTATCGAGCTATAAAATCGGTATGGCAATAGCTAAATACATGCCCAATATGTAGAGAGCCAGAAATAGTAGGGGGAGGTGTATCTATTGAGAAAATATCCTTATATTGCGGAGAAAACTTATACATCTGTTTCTCCTTCCACCTCGTCTTACAGTTATATTCGATCTGAGAAAAGTCGTATCTACTTGCCAGCTTTGCCATTGCCCTGAACTTGCCTATCTTTCTTTCATGTTATCCAAGAAAGAAGAACTATTAAATCACCCTCTTCCGTAACTAATGGAGTACGCTCAAAATAACAGAAGAATTTTCCATATTCTTGAGTAGAAGCTCCCTAATTCAACGCAGAGCTCATGACTTTAACAGCATGTGTAGGAAGAAGAAAGACACAAATATCTCCTGGGGTAAAATAGTTTGAAGAAAATAACACGTAATAAAACCGTTCTTTGACTTGAGGAACACCTGAAGTACAATCGTTTCGTACGATAAACAAAAGCAATGGATTTCGAGACACAATTGGCACTACATGGTTTAAAGAAGTCTATCGAAGTAATCAGGAGGCAACTTTGACATCGAAAAGAAGCACACTCGCTTGGAAGAGATTCAAGCTCTGGTTGATTCTCCTAGACTCTGGGAAGATCAATCCAGGGCACAGCTCTTACTAAAAGAGAAATCACAAATAGAAACAAGCCTAAAAGAATTCAGAGAACTATCAATTCAGCTGGATGATCTCACCGAAATGATTGAGCTTGCATCAAAAGATGGCGAAGAAGGAGCGATGAAAGATCTCGAAAGAGAGCTTTTGTTACTCAAGGAAAAAATCCAAAAAAAAGAAATAGAATGCCTTTTTTCAGGCGAGGCAGACGGTAATGATTGTCTTCTAGAAATACAATCCGGCGCAGGCGGAACAGAGAGTAATGATTGGGCAATGATGTTACTCAGGATGTATACGAGATGGGCAGAAATTTATCATAAATTTCAGGTACAGATTGTGGATAAAGTTGAAGGAGAAGAGACTGGGATAAAGTCCTGCACACTCAAGGTAATGGGAAAGAATGCTTACGGCTGGGCTAGAACAGAAACTGGTGTACATAGGTTAGTAAGGATTTCCCCGTTCGACGCAAATGCAAAGCGCCACACAAGTTTTGCTAAAGTTTTTGTTTCACCGTGCATGGAAGGTGAAATAAACATTAGCATAGATGAAAAAGATCTAAAGATTGACACTTACAGAGCTTCCGGAGCAGGAGGACAGCATGTAAACAAGACTGAAAGCGCCGTCAGAATCACTCATTTACCGAGTAAAATAGTTGTACAATCACAAAGCAGCAGATCACAGCACCAGAACAAGGCAGAGGCAATTCAGATGCTAAAGTCTAGGCTATATGAGATAGAGCTCCGCAAAAAAGAGGAAAAGGTCAACGCTGCACGTAATGTGGAAGATTCCATTGGTTGGGGCTACCAGATCAGATCATACGTACTGCACCCGTATCAGATGATAAAAGACCTTCGTACTGGACACGAAGTAGGAAACATCACCTCGGTTCTTGATGGCGATCTGGACTCTTTTATTATCGCCACCATATCTAATAATTCCTGAAGATTCACCTTCTAATAGGTTACTCCGGTTCCGCTCAACTCACTCACCTGAACCCACGCTCACAAAACTCGAGCCCATACATCTTTTAATGGTGCTTGTAATCAGGTAAGCCCTGTCTATTGGCTAGTATGTAATAAGTATATCTCACTATGGTTCGCATGGATATTTAATAATATTCTAATTAAAAAATATAAATAATATTCTTTTACGTACTTATCTACGCATGCTGGACAATAAATTTAAAAATCTTGTGGAAACCCTAATCCAAACTGATATTTCTGCCTTAGATACAGTACTCGGGCTAAATCTATCTCTAAAAGAGCAGCAACAGAAACTAAACTCTATGAAGATGCTACTGAAAGAAGCAGAAAATTCATTTGATAAGGATCTGAACACAGAAATGGGAAGGACGCATGAGTCTGCAGGACTCATACAAGATGGGATAAGTTCACTTCTCGAAACACTCCAGGTAATTGTATTGTTTGCGAAACCTAACAAAACCGGGGACCCTATGATCCCAGCGAAATATAGGGAAAACATTACCATACAGCTAAGAGAGGCTCATGGGAAATTTCTTAACGCTATAAGTAAACTGCACCTATACAATGAAATTCCCACACATGAGAAAGCTACCGAATACATCCACAAAATATTTCAAGACGCAACAAAATTCGTAACGGATGTCTTAGAAAAATCAGATAGAAAAGAGCAACAGGCAACCTATAAAGAGTACGAAAACAAGGCCCGGACCGATAGTGCTAACTCCTTTATAGCAATTACAGCACCTAACGCCTATAGGACAATGGTAACGAAAACGCTTACTCAGGCAAATCCCACGCTTGAAAATGAAGCGCTCAAAAAGCTTATCGAAGACAGGATCGAGAGTAAGACAACAGCAATGGAGGGAATAATTCAGATTCTAGGAGAACATGCAAAGAAATATGATAAAGAGGGAAAATCAGAAAAAGAATTGGGAAAAAGTGTATTAAAATCGATCGATCAGATTGAGGCTTTAATCAGAACAACCCTGATACAACGCATCGCAGGATTTATCCAGGTGGAACCAAGATTCTCAACTGAGGCAGTAGATCCAGCTAAATTAAAACAAAGAAAAGATAAGAGTAAGTCACAATGGTTATTCAATTTTATTAAGAAAAAAGTTATTCAATTGAAAGAAATAGTTGTTAATGCAAAAAAAATCATCTCCGTAGACAACAAGCTAGCTAAGGGAGAAAAGCCCCATCCTATTGGGCTAAAAAAGCAATTCTTACGCGAAGAACCACCTAAACCCACACTAGAGAACGCGAATACCCTTAAGGGACAGAGAAAACCATCTCCCACTGTACTAGAAGAAAAGCCTTACATAAGAAAACCGCCTATGACCGCACAGAGTAACGGTGGCTTTTCTAAAGGTCAAGAAAAATTATTTTCTGACATACTAAAAAGAAAAACTTCTACGCGAAAAACTAACAACGTTGTCCAACAGAAAAGAGATGCTTCAACTCAAACAGAGCATATTGTGCAACAGAAAAGGGACGCCTCAACCCAGACAGAAGACAACATTGTTGCTGTTAACATAAAGAAGGCAGTAGAAGCTACACAAAGCCACAAGTAATCAATAGTTCTGGTTCAGGAAGCTCAACTTTAGGAAGGATTTGCATGAAAAAATAAAAGCATGTTTTCCTTCCATATAGGCTTTTGCGTGCTTCCATCTAATTAGCATTCAAACAAATTAGTAAATATCCGTATTGGGATACTATATTTTTTATTAAGAGTTTTATCTTAATGTATTAGGAAATTTACTAATTTAGATACGCAATGCCCCCTTATTATGCACCTTTCCTGAATATAGAGATCGTAAACGCAATTCAATCATTAGCGCAACTGGGCTCCATATTAATTCAGGCTACCCAACAAAGGGGAACGTCTCGTGCTACCCAGGAAAGCCTGCGCATCCAAGCAGTCAGTGCCTACATTGATCTAGAGAATGAACAGAACACTCTCAAAGCGTTAGATGCTCCTGATAGGCGAGAGGCTGTTCAACGTCGTGACTACATTTGTGAGTGTTCAAAGAGCATTGTAAGACATATAGAGCCAAATGATACAGGCGCTCCCCCTATTCCACACAAAAAGGCGATAAAAATAGCAAAGAGACTTGCAAAGGCCTGTAATGGATTAGCAGGGATCTTAGAAACTAGTGCGCCTCATTTACCCCCTACGGCACGTAACATATTAACCAACATACTGCTAAGACACGCGGAAAATGTACTATCTGCTGTGAGTGCAACATCCCCTCTCAATTTGATGACAGCAGCAAACTCTACCGCAAGTATGTCTCAAGAGATACAGTCAACGATTGTCTCAGGTGGAACTGCACTTGCCCTAGAGGAAGAATTGGCATCTGTTCCAGGTCTAGCTCCAGTAGGAGATCAGGGCTACGAACAGCAAAGACATAGGCTCCACGCGCTACTTGAAGAGGCCCTGGCTGTAACAAGGGACGCTGGCTATAATTCTGTTTTCCTTGCACGCCCAGACATACAGGAAGAAGTAAACCGTGCAGAAGCAGGAGAAGTACAGGAAGTGCAAGCAGCAGAAGCGGAATCTATTGATTACGCTTCCGATTTGGCATCCGTTTCATCTGATGAAGAAGATGAAGAACTGTCCTCTGATGAGGAACTTTCTTCCGAGGAGGAAGAGGAAGAAGCTTCCCTTGATACGGATCCAGAGATGCCTCCTCTTGAAGATCTTGAGGACGACGTTTTTTTGGCCGAAGAGGGAGCTGTAGAAGCTCAAGCAGCTGCAACGGCGGAAACCCCAGGTGACACACTAGAGGCAGCACCATCTTTAGAATCTCCAACACCTGAGGATCTCGAGGTAGAGGCAATATTATCCTCTGCAGAACAAAAATCTACATCGGGAAGCAAAAGATCAGCATCTGAACCAGGAGAAGAAACAGAAACCAAAAAGAAGAGACTTGCCTCAAGACGCGCACCACTTCCGCAAAGAGAAGACGCAGAAGAGCAAAAAAAAGAAGAAAAAGAAACTCCAAGACCTGGCTTTCTTAACGCGTTATTACTAAGGGCTCTTGACTTAGCTGCAAGCGTTACAAGAAACGCATTTAGTGTAATAGTAAGAGTCCTCAATGGCGAGGCTATTAGGGAAATATGGCGAAAAAACCGTGAACAGCAAACAGGTAGACATGATTCAACGCAGCCACAGGAAGGAGTACGGCAACGTAGCGCTTCTATGTCGGATGTACGCTCCGCTGGTGAGGAACAAGCGCAAGAAGGAGTACGGCAACGCAGTGCTTCTATGCCGAATTTAAGCTCTGTTGATATAGAACAAGTGCAGGAAGGGAGACTGCAACGTGCTACTGCTTCAGCAGATTTACGGTCTGCCGGCACACAAGCACCTTCACCAAAGCCGGGCGCACCAAAAAGAAAGGCAACAGATCCTCTACCAGAGATACCAGTACAAACAAAAGCATTAAAAACAGCAACACCTACACCTGCTTCAGAGCAACCTTCTGCCGCTATGGAGACTACTCCAACACCAGCTTCAGAGCAACCTTCTGCTGCTATGGAGACTAGTCCAACCCCAGGTGAGCCACAAGCCCCTCCTAAACCACCTAGGACCTTCTCATATGAAGCCAAAATGGCAACTGCACCTACCCCTGAAAGCAGTATAGGTACTAGCAGCGCATCTACTGAACCAGAACAACGTACTACTTCAGCATCACCTTCTCCTGAGGGAAGTATTCCACTTGAAGCACCAAAAACCCCTCCAACCCGTCCGGTTGAAGGAGGAGTTACAAGAAGAATAGAAGAACTGCGTGCCTTTGTAAAAAAAGCACTAAGAAAGAAAGAGGGTGGCTCTCGTAGCGCATCTCCTGAAAGAGCGGACGCTGCTGTACAAACAGACTTCGACCCTCAACCTTTTGAGGAACAAACTACTCAAACGCCGGAAGGCAGTCCAACTTTGCCACCAAAGCAAGCAAATTATCTTTTTGCCGGTGATAAGATTGTCATGCAAGCTCCGAAAGAAAGGAGGCACTCCGACAGTGACATCATAAGATCGCAGAGACCACAAACACTGGAGGATGTGTTAAAATTAAATCCAACTCCTAGCACCTCAACAAGTGGGAGGGGCACGCCTCTTCAGCAAGATCAAAAAGCTGGAAAAGGTGAGAAACCCCTCCCTCCTCCACCACCTGTGAGGACTTCATCTCTTCAAAAAGGATTAGAGGCCGGAGAAGGTGAGAAACCTCTCCCTCCTCCAGCACCACCATTACCTGAGCCAGCTGCTAAAACAGCACCTAAGACGGTTGCACCTAGTAGGCCAAAGAAGGGCCCTAAACCGCCGTCACCTGCTGAAGCTATGATGAGTGAGCTGGAAGCACGACTTCAAGCAGGAGGTGGACTGAGACCACAAAAAGAACGTGCCCCTTCACCTAAGGCGCTTAAAAAAACTAAAGAAACACTTACTCCACGAGCAGCAATGATGCAGCAGCTTTCCCAAGTACTCGAACAGAGAAGTTCTAGACCGTCAAGTCCAACTCAAGATGGTACTACGGGAAGCAGGGATACTGGAACAAGTTCTAGATCTCCTTCACCAAAGCCGGAAGAAACAGTGTATGCCACAGTGGCACACAAAACTCCTTCACCAAAGCCACACTCGCCACCAAGGCCCGAAGAAACAGTGTATGCCACAGTGGCACACAAAACTCCTTCACCAAAGCCAACAAAGCCACCTTTACCACCAAAGCCAACTCCTGAAGCGCTAGCAGCATCAGCTGGAGCAAGTTCTAGGTCTTCTTCACCGAAGCCAGAAAAACCACCTGTACCACCAAAGCCAAGCCCTGAAGCGCTAGCAGCATTATCTACAACAGGACGGCATACACCTACTCCATCAAGCCCGAGTCCTGAAACTATCCCAGTAGCACAAGTAGCCGCAGCGGCCGCGGGTTTGGAAGGGGTCAAATCACAGGGAACAGTGCCAGAAGGCTCAGTCAAAGCACCTGGAACGGGAGGAGCTGAAACAAAACCTGAAGCACCTCAACGGTGATTTTAGACGCATTGGAGGCGAATTATTTCGCCTCCAATAACTGCGTGGTACATGATTAGCACAATACATGCACCTATTTGTACTAAAAAGTAGCAGGAAAACCTAAAACCACATCAGAGAACTGGAATATCCTTCAAGAAAAGAGAAAACCATCTCTCACTGTATCGAGTAACGGGCGCATTTCTAAAGGTCAACGAAAATCATTTACTGACATATCAAAAAGAGAAACTTCTACGCAAAAAACTAACAACGTTGTCCAGCAAAAAAGAGAAACTTCAACTCAAACAGATATTTTGCAACAGAAAAGGGATTCCTCAACCCAGACAAAAACCAAGATTATGACTGCTGATATAAGGGGAGCAGTAGACGCTACACGGAATCACAGCTAATTAAGATATTCTGCTTCAGGAGGCTAAATTTTAGTAAGGATTTAATAAAGGCTTATCCTTCCTCCATGTAGGTTTTTTGTATGTCTCTCTAATTAGCATTTAAATAAATTAGTAAATATTTTAGAGTAGGACGTTGGGAATTCTTATTGGGATATTATATTCTTATTAAGAATTTTCTCTTAATATATTAGGAAATTTGCTATTTATATATACAATGCAGTCTAGTCATACGCTTACTTCCAAAGCGCTTCTTGGGGGAGTTGATATACTCACCTCCGTAAGCGCCCTGTTAATTCAAGCTCATCACCACGGAGATGCATCTCTCGCCACCCAGGAGGGTATGGTCACTGCTGCAAAAGAGTTAGTCCAGCGGTCACAGGAGGGTACTGGGACAGCCAGAGTGTTAGCTCTTGGGGATGTTCAGCAATTGTATGCTGGTGTTATCAACGCTGCAATGAAGCTTGAAAAGTCTCTAAGGAAAAGTAAGCCAGGCTGTCCACTTATTCCACAGCAAGATGCGGAGGAAATAAGAAACATCATTACGCAATGCTGCGAGCAGGTCGGAAATGCTGTGAACCAGCTTGCTCCTACTCTACCTAAGTCAGGAGCTGCTCTAGTATCCAGGATGCTAGGTATACATGTACAAATGCTCAACTCTGCTATGCGGAGTGCCAGCAATGAGGATCTTAAGAAGGTAGTGACCAATGCTCAAGAAACTCATCGTGATATAACGAGGATTATCTATTCAGGCAGACTTGCACTTGCGATAGATGCGGAACTTGAGGCTGATCCAAGGCTAGACCCAGGAGGAAATCGTACCCAGCGTAGACATGAGATCTGCGATTCACTTCAAGCTGTCTTGGCCTCAACAACTGAGTCTGTCCGTAATGCTATTGTCACGTCACGCCCAGAGATCTTTGAAACGCCTGAGGCAGATATAGGAGCTCCTTCAACTGAAAAACCCGGGACAAGTGGTTCTAAGATCGTAAAAACTCAAAAAGCTGAGCCAGAGGAAACCCGAGGTGCAGCGGCCTTACCATCTCCATCTACGACTCTCTCAGCGGAAGGGACAAGCTCAATGGCCGAAGATCTACAAGGTGCCCAATCACAGGGAACAGGGACAAAGCCCGAAGCACCTCAACGGTAATTTTGAGCGCATTGGAGGCGAAATAATTCGCCTCCAATAACTGCGTGGCACATGATTGTACATACACTATCTATCCCATAAACAATACGGATTCACAGACTGTTTAATAAAACAAGACCCGCATCTAAAGACCACTTAAACTAGCAAAATACCTAGTACACTGAAGTGGATTTGCGTCTACCCACCCCATAAGCTGTTAAAATACCTGGCACACTGAAATGGATCGGGCTCCTACCCGGCACATAAACTGATAGAATATCTGGCACAACTAAAATGGATTCGCATTGAGATACCATGTGAACCAGCAAAATATCTGACACACCAAAGAGTAGAAAAATTATTTCTGTACTAGTATGAATAACAACGTTTAAAATGGGGGTACGATTATTCTCCCAGAATTATAAAACACACTTTCGTAAACGCAGTGAAGATACAGGTACTTCCAACAGAAATAATAAATAAGATCGCCGCGGGTGAAATCCTTGAGAAGCCTGCCAATGCCGTTAAGGAACTCGTTGAAAACGCCATAGATGCAAGCTCAACAAGCATCAAAATCGAGCTAGAAGAGGCAGGCAGAAATCTTATTCGTGTCACTGATAATGGCGTGGGAATCTCGATAGAGGACTTACATTTAGCAATAGAGAAACATGCAACATCAAAACTGAATACAAAGGATCTTTACGATATAAATTACCTAGGTTTTCGGGGAGAAGCCCTACATTCAATTGCGATCACTTCCGAAATGAAGATCGCCTCCTGTTTCAATGGAGAGGGATACATAATTGATGCTCAGACAAAAGAAATAAAACCTCACCATATAAAGTGCGGTACGGTAGTTGAAGTAAGGAAACTTTTTCACAACATACCAAATAAACTGCGTTTCTTGAGAAGCGAAAAGACAGAACTTTCGTCCATAATTGAGCTCTTGAATAAGCTGGCCCTAGTAAACCCTAATATTGCGTTTGAACTCCTCTCAAACGGTAGGCAGGTATTCGATTACCAGACTACAACCCAACTAAAACGGATGGAACAACTAAAAGTCTTGGGCAAGGAATTTGTCGAGAATATGATCCATATGAAGCACACAAACGATTGTATCTCCGGTGAACTATTTTTAGGGCTACCTACTCTCACTCAAAAGAGGAATAACTGTCTTATTTTCGTAAATGGGAGACCAGTAAAGGACAGCGTTATTTCATCGGTAATGAGACATGCATATAATGACTACATCCCAAAAAATACATACCCGATAGCTGTTGTTTTCATCAGGGTTCAGAACAAGGAGGTGGATGTCAACATCCATCCCAATAAGTCTGAAGTAAAGTTCCGTGACCCTCAGGTGATTAGAAAATTTCTCCTTTCAGTGACCAGTAAGAGCCTGTCACAATGTGGCCATACTACCTCTACAACTGTTGCAAGTCATGCAGTCGAGCGATTTAATCAACTGCTTGAAAAGCAAAGCACCTTTCGCGAGGAAACCGTTTCAAAAACAACAGAAAGTGATTTACTTCAGTCACCTAAAGAAAGAAAAATGACCGCTCAATCGGAAGAATACGCAAAACAACTTGAGTATAAAGGAAATCTGGATTTTGATCAGATGCAAAACAACAACCCATTTCACTTTTTAACGGACCAATCGGAAGAAGCACCCTTCCTGATGGGTCACAAAAAAACTTCTGATGAGTATCCGAACAAAATCCCACTAGGCAAGCAACAGAACTCTTCAATCTTCCTACATGACAATCAAGATGCTTCGTTCTTGCAGCAACAACTGAGGAAGATAAACCATCGCGAACACCTGCAAAATGAGAAGCACTTCGAGACTTTTGGAAAGTTCAAGTGCCAGGTACACGGAACTTTTATAATCACAGAAACGGAGAACGAAATAATTATAATAGATCAGCACGCAGCACACGAACGTGTACTATATGAACAGATGAAAAAGAGCATTACTTCACCTGGACAAAACTTATTAATGGCAGAGTTCGTACCACTTAGCGAAAGAGCTGTCGAGATACTTTCTCTAAACGTGGAAAAGCTCAAGGAAATCGGTTTGGTAGTAGAGCGTGTTAGTCATTGTGCCATCATGGTGAATTCGCTACCAGAAGTATTTAAAAACACACCTACGAACGAACTAATAGAAGACATCGCTTCCCTGCTAGAAGAAGAAATTGAACCGAGGACACTTCTTGAAAGAGTGTACGCAAATATAGCATGCAAAAGAGCTATAAAGGCGAACCATAATCTCACAAGGGAAGAGATAGAGGAGCTATTAACACTGATGGAGAACATTCCACACACAGGTCAGTGTAATCACGGACGCCCTACTCACATTCGTCTGCCTAGGAAAGAGATTGAAAAGTTATTCCTCCGGTCCTGAGACATATAAAAAAAACTTATCAGAGAATCATCTGCTAATAGTTGTACAAACACAGAAGAATCCGAAATTATACTTAACCAAAATTGGGTATGTGCAAGATTCTCAAAAAGAAAAAGCTATGCAAAAAAACAGCCTCCCCTAAGCGGTATTACTATCATTCCTCCAGAACGGATTTATTTTTCATATGACTCAAATAGACGCACACAAGTAGCATATGTCCCAGAAATAATCCTCAGGCAAGATGTTTTCTCTATGCTCCTGAATTAATGGAACAATCAACAGATGTTTTACTCTTCTCTCTCAGAAGACCTAATTTCAATAAGAGTTTTTCGTCGCTCTCTGGGTCAGAGTTGGCAGATGTAAGAAGCTTTTCGCCATAGAAAATGGAATTAGCACCGGCAATAAAACATAAAGTTTGTAATTCATCTGACATGCTTTCCCTACCCGCAGAGAGCCTTACATAAGATTTAGGAAACATAATCCTGGCAAGCGCAACGATCCTTACGAAATCTAAAGGATCAACAGCATTGTTTTTCGCTAGTGGCGTCCCTGGAATCGGAATGAGCTTATTTATAGGTATTGATTCGGGTGGAAAACTCAGGTGAGAAAGCTCAACAAGCATCTTTATGCGGTCTTCATTACTCTCACCCATCCCTAAAATACCTCCAGAGCAGACTTTCAAACCAGCTTTCGCAACATTCTCTAGGGTCTCTATTCTGTCGCTGAAACTTCTGGTGGTTATTATTTTAGAGTAATATTCCTGTGAAGTATCGATATTGTGGTTGTAAAAATCCAAACCAGCTGCTTTGAGAGAAACAGCCTGTTCGTGAGAGAGAAGGCCCAGCGAAGCGCAAGTTTCTAATCCGAGCTTCTTGATTCCGGAAATCATTTCACAGACTGCATCCAAATCTTTCCCGCGTGGTCCGCGCCAGGCAGCACCAATGCAGAACCTCGTAGCACCAAGCTCAACGGCTCTCTTCGCTGCCTCAAGTACTTTTTCAACCTGCATAACAGGCTCCTTTTTCAGTCCTGTGTTATAGTGGGCAGATTGCGGGCAGTAAGAACAATTTTCCGGACATCCGCCAGTCTTAACACTGAGCAACATAGTAAGCTGCACCTGATTATGTAGGAAATTTTCTCTATGCACACGCTGAGCAGAATAAAGAAGATCTAAAAAAGGAAGGTGGAATAACTCCTCAGCCTCGGAGAATTGCCAAACTTTCGTCATGATATCTGCAGAACCCAGTGCGATTGTATCACCCTCGTTAAAAGAAATGAATCTTTGTATTTAAGTGTGTACCGACGACTAGTTCAATATCTCAAACCTGATTTCTATGATGTAAGTCAGTTTTCTATACAAAAGTCCAGTTTGAACTATTCAGAAAACCCTTATTAAACTCGCTCAGAATCACAGGATCTTGACCCTAATTTTCAAGGATCACACCATTATTCCCGATTACTTGGACCCGTTACCATCAGTAACTCAGTCTAATGAAGTGTCAAAGGCTCCCAATCGTTCCACATAGCACCGACAACACTCCATATTACTAATCGAAACACATCTTCTAACTGCTTCTTCGCAAAAGAAGTGACTTTGCAAACTATGCATTTTGCATTTTTATATCAAATGAGGCAAAGCATTTTTCTAAACTCACCGCTATAGCGCTACTAACTTTGTGCCACCACGACAAATCGCATCTTACAAAAATAAGTCACATTGCCACATATGAGCGTGAGTAGAAGTAACATTTTTGAAGAAACAACTATAAAATCATAGATCATCTGGATCACTTAAAATCTCTAATTCTTCATGGAAGAGGTTTCGGAAAATACATCTTGCTATGCAGATTTTCTCATACAGAGAAGGGCAAAGAATCTCTATCGTCAACTCGAGACGTGCGTGGATGAAAGAAGTTGTATTGATTTCTCGTCAAATGACTACCTTGGCTTGAGTAAATCTAGGGAGGCATTAGAAGCTGCCTATTCGTATGGTTTAAAGAGCGGGATCGGGGCAACTGGATCGAGACTTCTCTCAGGAAATAACACAATTTTTAAAGAACTTGAACAACAAATCGCAAAAGACAAAAATACCGAAGCTGCCTTAGTAATGGGTTCGGGTTTTCAAACGAACATAACGGTGCTTTCGACCCTTCTCGATAAATCTGTCCTTGGCCAAAGAGCAATTGTGTTCTTCGATAGGTTAAATCACTCTAGCCTTTACCACGCAATACTTCTTGCTGGTGCAGAAATGGTCCGCTATAGACACTGTGATATGGAAGATCTTTCCCGATTAATGGAAAGATACTCTACAGATAGACGTCCAAAATTCGTAGTGACGGAGACATTATTCGGAATGGATGGCGATGTACAAGATATGGAGCGTATAGCTACTTTAACACGTCAACACAAGGCAGTGCTGTATCTGGATGAAGCACATGCCACAGGCATCCTCGGAAAGAATGGGTATGGTCTCTCAACTAACTTTGACCTTTCGGGGATTACACATGTAATCATGGGAACATTTAGCAAGGCGATTGGGGTCTTTGGAAGTTATATCGCATCTTCTACATTGATAAAAAATTACCTGATCAACAAATGCCCTGGTTTGATATATTCGACCGCACTCCCACCTATTTTGCTAGGTGCAATAGCGAAAGCATGGGAAACGGTAGCGCTCTTAAGTAAAGAAAGAAAAACACTCCTGGAAATGGCAAGTAAAGTAAGAAAATCTCTTAGCCAGGAAGGATACAATATCGGAAATTCAACCAATCATATAGTTCCCATCATACTTGGAGAAGAAGAAAAAGCTCTCGCATTGAAGAAAAGACTTCTCGAAAAACGAATAATTGTCTCTGCTGTGCGCCCACCAACTGTACCTGTGAACACATCAAGAATTCGGATAGCATTGTGTGCATTTCACACTAAAAATGACATTACTCGCCTTCTACAAAACATCAAAAGCACCAAAAACCTAATCAAAGACACTACATGAATAGGAAAGTGATACTCTTATGTCACGGTTGGGGTTTCGATCAAAAATTCTGGTCACCGATAATACAACTCTTTGCAAAAGATGAGGTCAAACTACTTGATTTAGGGTATTTCGGGAGTAAGATCACTAACCAAGTAATAGAAGCAGATACGAATTACGTAGGAATAGGTCATTCGCTTGGCATGGCAAAGCTTATCCTACTTTTCGGAGACAGACTCAACCGCATCATCAGCATAAACGGTTTTGTAAACTTCCTAGGAAAAAACCCCAAGTTACGAAATAAGAGAACACATGAGCTCACAAAAATGCTTCAAGCTTTCAAACACGACCCACATGGGACGTTGCAAAATTTCCACATTAGGGCCCTTGAAGATGCTAAAGACATTCAAAAGCAACTCCCAAGCGGCAAAATGGATATAAAAAAACTTCTTACCGACTTGGAGAATTTGACATCACCTGTTTCAGTACCGGAGATACCCGCGCTTATTCTGGGTAGTACCTCGGACCGTATCGTACCGGTAGAAATTCTATATGACAATTTCTCCAACCACGAAGTAGTACTTTTCGAAGGAGGCGGACACAACCTAGTAGGCTCAATACCTTTTTCAATCTATGGCTTGATAGAGAGATTTTTGCAAATTTAGCACCAGTTTGGCTCTTAAAACTACATCGTCGAATCGCTAATTCCTATGACAGTTGCAATACATGAGTAAAGTAGAAAGTTAGATCCCACTCATTCGTGTGTTTAGCGACGACTAAAAATGTGAGCGTGAAACTACCCCAAACATTACTGAGTATTTTGAAAAAAATTCACCAGGCGCATGTTTTAAAACTTTCCTCACATGATATGCGTTGAACCCAGCTGGCGAATAGTTAGAACCAAGCTGTCTCATATACCTTATAAACTCCTTTGGTGAGGCAAACCGCATATCGAAATTGCACACTTCCCAAGTAAATAATGTCGGGGAAGTATCCAACATTGCCAACTCTACTTCTTCGGATGAAATATAGTGTAATCCTGGCGATGGCAAAGAAAGCTCGTGAAATAACCTATTCCACTCATATAGGGAAGGCTGAACGAGTATCGAAAATGCAAACACCTTGCTTAACCTACACACCCTCTTTAAAACTGTTATGGGGTTTGAACTCCAGTGTATAGCCATACTGGACACAATGAGGTCAGATACGGGAAATTTAACTTTCGACATATCACCTAAGATTGTAGATACACTTTCTCCCACCATTTCCCTAGCACGGCTGAGCATTTCATAGGATATATCATTCATTGTATAGCAAGCATTAGGGAATTCTGAGAGTAATAATTTTGTCAAGTAACCAGTCCCAGCACCAATATCCAACACAGATGCCGGCATAAAATGTGGGAGCCTCTCTCGTATCATTGCAACTAACTTGTAACAACACTCTTTTTGTATTTTTGCCACGAGGTCGTAAGAGCGACTTGCTCTACTAAAGTTTGCTGCCACTACATCGTTATTTATATCTGGCATCTACAATCAGTAAGTAGCATATACAATCATATCACCCTGATGCGTTTTTTATGCAGTTGGAAAAGCAGCACAAAAAGCAGTAACCGTGAACCCTGCATATAAACTCAATGAATTCCTTCATTGTACATACGTCGATTACGGGCTGTACAATTAGGTAAAAAGGCCTAATGAAGAGAAATACAACTCACTCATCACAATTATTAGCGCATTAGCATTGTATGAAAAAAAATCACCGTGCATCCCTCACACTCGTATCTTAAACACAAAATCACCTATGGAATCCAACGATTAGCAAATTCAAAAGGCAACCCAACTATTAAATCCCTTACGAGTGTGCAATATGGATCTACGAAGCCTCACGTGTTTCCGGATCAACCATACGGCATTAGATAAGATAGATGCATACAAAACAGCTTTAGCAAATTACAAGCAAGGACATCTTGCAGCGTTAACACAGTGTGATTTATATAAACAAGCGATCCTCCGTATTAGCTGAGTGGAACATGGCCATCTTTGTCACTGGAACAGACACAAATGTTGGCAAGACAATAATAAGCAGTTGGATATGTTTGCACCTGGGTTGGGATTATTTTAAACCAATACAAACCGGAGGTAATAGTGACAACAGCTTCATTTCCAGTATCACTGGTGTACCAGCATATGATTCGATTTTTTCCTTCTCTGAACCAATTGCACCACATGTTGCGGCTAAGATAAATGGAAGTTCAATTGATATTTTCAAAATTCAACTACCTAAACACAGGAAAAGCCTTAGCAACAAAATAGACTCTATTCCGACCACAGAACACGAGCGAAGTAATTTCATCAGTGCAGCTACTCAAACAAAGGATTGGGAAAAAGAAAATAACAAAATTGTTATCGAGGGTGCTGGCGGAGTCCTTGTACCACTACAGAAAAACGGTATCAAAATGGTGGATCTGATTCGACATCTGAAAGTACCAGTGATAATTGTATCGCGCTCTACTTTAGGCACAATCAATCATACCCTGCTCACCCTTGAAGCACTTCGAGCAAGAGAAATAAAAGTTCTCGGTGTAGTAATAAATTCAACATGTGAGGAGTCACTGGAATACAATTCAAAAGCAATAGCAGAATACGGTTCGACCGAGATCTTAGCCACTTTTCCTCACTTGAAGGAAGTGACCAGAGATAGCATCCTCAGCGTACAGATGCATGATTCAATGAAAACACTACTGGAATCACACTAAAACTCAAAAATTTTCTGCTGCTCTAGCGACTCCTAAAGCAAGATATTCCTGTATGCATCATACAAAATTGAGCTACGGAGTTACTATTTCGAGCTGACAAATTTCAACTTCTTTGAAAAATAAAAAAGTCTGTTCAGTACTATTATAAAGATATTAATTTAACTTGTGTTACAACACTGGCAATAGTAGAATCCACACAGAGACGCCTGCGCAGCGATATGAGACATGTATCAAGATAATAAGATAGTTAACCTCTCTGCAAGGGATAAGAAGCTAATTTGGCACCCACTTACACAAGAAAAAACCTCTTCTCCATCAATCGCGATAATTAAGGGGGAAGGCGAGTACCTCTATGATGAGCAAAACAAAAAATACTTAGACCTTATATCGAGTTGGTGGGTAAACTTACACGGTCATGCTAATCCAGCGATCGCACATGCAATATACGAGCAGGCACTAAAACTTGAACAGGTAATTTTCGCAGGTTTTACGCACGGTCGAGCTATTCAATTATGTGAAAACCTCAAAGTAGAATTGCCTAAGAACCTTACAAGATTTTTTTTCTCTGATAACGGATCTACTTCGGTTGAGGTAGCACTGAAAATCGCATTGCAGTTCTGGAAAAACTCAGGTGAGAAACAGCGGGATATTTTTATTTCATTTGACAAGGGATATCACGGAGACACCGTTGGAGCGATGAGCTTGGGTGCATCATCTGGCTTTTTCGATCAATACAAGAAAATTCTATTCAAAGCAGTGCATGTGCCTTTTCCTGCAACCTGGGAAAACGATCCAGATGTAGAGAGAAAGGAGGAGGCTTCACTAAATGCAATCCAAAACTTCCTAGAAAAAAATTTAAACCGAGTGGCAGGTTTCATAGCTGAACCATTAGTCCAGGGAGCTGGAGGTATGCGGATGTGTCGACACAAGTACCTCGAACAATGCCTAAAATTATTCAAAGAATATGGCGTACTGAGCATATTTGATGAAGTCATGACCGGCTTTTATCGTACAGGCAAAATGTTCGCCTCGGATTACATCCTTAGCAAACCAGATATTTTATGTCTCTCAAAAGGCCTAACAGGTGGCTTTTTGCCACTTTCGCTCACGGTTACAAGTGAGAGAGTATACAACGCATTCTTATCTGACAATTTTAGCAGTGCACTAATTCATAGCCACTCGTATACTGCAAATCCCCTTGGCTGCGCAGCTGCTATCGCCTCCCTAGAATTACTAAAAAATGCAAGCACGCTCGACAAAATTTCTAACATTGAACGACTACATAGAAGTTTCATTTGTGATCTCAAACTTGCACTACCAGAAGTAATTAAAGCAGAAAGGGTTTGTGGAACCATTGTGGCATTTAATCTCTTTTCAGAAGAATGTAACTACAGTCACGTGATTGCAGCAAAACTAAAAGAAATATTCATAAAAGAAGGGCTATTGATAAGGCCACTTGGAAATACAATTTACTTAATGCCGCCTTACTGCATTTCTGAGAAAGTCCTTAAAGAGGCATACTGCAAAATAATCGAACTAATTACCTCCATTGCAGGCTCTTTCTCGTAGTTACACCCTATGTTATTGCGTTAGTGTAGCACTGCAAGAACTTACTTTTTTGTGTTCAGTTGATCGGTCTGTCACAATTGCCCATCTATACATCGGGCACTTATCTTTTCCTACACGGCTAACACAACTGCCAAATTGGCATCCCTAATTGCTTGGACTTTCCTATAACGAAAATTTTGCGTACTATTAAGGCTTATTTGGGTGGTTAGCTCAATTGGTTAGAGCACTTGCTTGACGTGTAAGAGGTTGTTGGTTCGAGTCCAGTACCACCCAGTCGCTTTGACTTGTTTTCTTATTCGGCGTTCACATATTCAACAGAAGATAAAGAACAGAAGGTAAAGCCAAAGACTTCGTGCAAACAAGTATTCTACTCTATAAGGAACGAAGAAGCATACTTTTTAGATGAGGAATCGTTTTGTCTGAAATCATTAAAAAGGCCTTTGAAGATATTGATGAGATAACAACCCTGTTGCATTCGGGTGAGGATGTGACAGGGGCAAATCAAGTGAAAGATAGGCTCCTATCACTGGAGAAAAAGGTCGATGAAATATGTCGTTTGAACCTTTCGGAAAATCTCAAGCTTGAGCTGGTAGCAGCATTGAAAAAATTGCTAAAAAGAGTGTCCCTATCGAATAGTAAAAAATAACCTTTTACGTCGGGTGTGTGACTTAGCCCTTATGTGAAAGCAAGTAAGAATAAAAGTAAGTTTTATAATATTTTAAATTAATAAAACAAGATTATTGTTTCGTTAATCTTACTTTTACTCAACTTATCTGCGAGCATTACGCTTGTTGGTACGTTTGTGATATTAAAAATCTTCTATTCGTGTTGTATAATTGACCAACTCTTTAGGATCGACGTCGTTTTATGCGGAAGCTTGTTTTAATACTTATCTTTCTGTTGCCGGTTTTCGGTTTTAGCGAACAACTTGGACAACCTCATGAATGGCAGCTTGGATTTCAGCGATCAGCTAGCCCTGTGATGGACTATATCAATGACTTCCACAATCTAATGCTGATAATCATGGTTTGCATTGCCGCTGGGGTTAATGCTCTTCTTCTATATACTGTCATCCGGTTTAACAAGAAGAGGAATCCCTCTCCTTCTAAGACATCGCACAATACTTTGCTGGAAATTGTTTGGACAGTGATACCAGTGCTTATCGTGTTAGGCATCTCTTTCCCTTCATTGAAGGTGCTAAAGTACGAGGAACATGTTCCAGATGCGGAAATGACAGTCAAAGTTGTTGGGCATCAGTGGTATTGGACATACAACTACCCGGATCATGATGAAATTACCTTTGACAGCAATTTGAAACACGACTTGGATGAAGGCGAGCCTCGATTACTAGCTGTCGACAATAATCTCGTCTTACCCGTTGATACGACAGTAAGAATTCAAATCACTTCCGACGATGTAATACACAGTTGGGCCGTCCCGTCGCTTGGAATAAAAAAGGACGCGGTCCCAGGAAGACTTAACGAAACTTGGGTTCGTATTGACAAGGAAGGAACTTACTACGGGCAGTGCTCTGAGCTGTGTGGTATACTGCATGGGTTTATGCCTATAGCTGTGACTGCTGTAAGTAAGGAGGCATTTAAAGAATGGGTTACTCAAGCGAAAGATAGTTTTTAGTTTTGGAGATTAGTTAAGGTTAATTATTATGAATAAACATTCAGAGGTCCCTAGCGGCATAAGGCGTTGGCTTTTTTCAACGAATCACAAAGACATAGGTACTTTGTACATTATTCTTTCCGTGGTTGGGGGAATTGTAGGTGGCCTTTTCTCGTTGATGCTACGTGCGCAACTTGCACACTTAGATGTCTTTATGGGTAACTATCAACTCTACAATGTATCTATAACTGCTCATGCGGCGGTTATGGTGTTCTTCATGCTTATGCCAGCACTCATAGCTGGATTTGGAAACTGGTTCGTTCCACTTATGATTGGAGCACCAGATATGTGTTTTCCGAGGCTCAATAACATCAGCTTTTGGATACTTTTCTTCTCTTTGGTGATTATCGTCATGTCTGCACTTATTGGCGAAGGACCTGGTACAGGTTGGACATTCTATCCACCACTCTCAGGAATTCATTTTCACCCTGATGTATCCATTGATTTAGCAATTTTCGGTTTGCACCTGGCTGGTATTTCATCCATTCTCGGGGCTATCAACTTTATTGCGACCATACTTAACATGCGTGCACCTGGCATGACATTGTTCAAGATGCCGCTTTTTGTGTGGTCTATTTTTGTGACATCTATTCTTGTCCTCATAGTAATGCCGGTTCTAGCTGGTGCTCTTATGATGTTGCTTACCGACCGTAATTTAGGTACAGCTTTTTTTGAAGTCGCAGGTGGTGGTGATCCGCTTCTTTTCCAACACTTGTTCTGGTTCTTTGGTCACCCTGAAGTTTATATTATTATCCTTCCTGCCTTTGGTATTGTTAGTGAAGTTGTGTCTACTTTCTCGCAGAAGCCGGTTTTTGGTTACAAAGGTATGGTTGCTGCAATGGCGATAATTGGCATAATCGGTTGTTTCGTGTGGGCTCACCACATGTTTATTACTGGTATTAACTTTAATGCTCTTGCCTACTTCACCGTTGCAACAATGCTAGTTGGTGTTCCAACAGGCATAAAAGTCTTTAGTTGGATAGCAACGATGTGGGGTGGTTCTATAGATCTTAAAGCACCTATGCTCTTCGCTATAGGCTTTATGTTCTTGTTTGTGGTTGGCGGCGTTACAGGTATTGCGCTCTCAAATTCTGCGCTAGATAAGGCTCTGCACGACACATACTATGTTGTTGGACATTTTCACTATGTGATGTCGATCGCAGCGCTTTTTGTTGTATACAGTGCTTTCTATTACTGGATTGGTAAAATTTCGGGGAGACAGTACAACGAGTGCTTTGCTAAAATCCATTTTTGGATCACGCTCATTAGCGTAAATATAACATTCTTACCACACCACTTTTTGGGCCTAGCAGGTATGCCAAGAAGAATACCTGACTATCCGGATGCATTCATTCCGTGGAACTATGTTTCTTCTTTTGGCTCGGTGCTTGCATTTGGATCGGCGTTATTTTTTGTGTTTATAGTTTTTCACACACTCTATAAAGGGAAAAAATGTGAAGCTAATCCTTGGGGTGGCAAAACTTTGGAATGGACTTTATCATCTCCTCCTCCGTTCCATTCGTTTGAAAAGCAACCAGTGGTAGAATAACATTGTAAGGTGTTTCAGATTCTATCCAAGACTGATTGGCTGACCGTGAGGGCGTATTTCGCCCTCCTAAAGCCTCGCGTTGTCAGTTTGGTCACTTTTACAGCAGTGACCGGTGCTGTGCTTGCATATTTTTCCGGGTATCATGCACCTTTTTTTTCAGTATTTACTGCTATTTTTTGCATTGCTGTAGGTTCTGGCGCAGCCGGTGCACTGAATATGTATTATGATCGTGACATAGACGCGATCATGAGCCGTACCAGCAAAAGGCCTATCCCACAAGGAAAAATCTCACCAGAAGCAGCATTGGTCTTCGGGCTAGTGCTTTTTGCCTTGTCTGTGCTACTAATGGAATTGGCAGTGAACCACTTATCCGCAGTTCTGTTATCTGTAGCGGTATTCTACTACTCTGTGATTTACACGATCTGTCTAAAAAGAAGTACACCTCAAAATATTGTCGTAGGAGGTGGCGCCGGAGCATTTCCGCCAATGATCGGATGGGCAGCTGTGGCTAATCATATAGGCGTGGAAAGTTTAGTTCTTTTTCTGATAATATTCCTCTGGACTCCCCCGCATTTCTGGGCATTAGCATTAAAAAACTCAGGGGAATATGAAGCTGCTGGAATCCCTATGTTGCCAGTTACTTCTGGAGTCAAGGCAACAAAAATGCAGATATTATGTTATTCTGTCCTCCTGTTTATAACTTCAATTCTACCGTACCTCCTAAGGTTCTCTGGTGTAACCTATATGATCGTAGCCTTCATACTTGGATTTGTCTTTTTGTATTATGCAATTAATGTTTATCTAGACGAGAAGAAATGTATGAAGTTATTCTATTATTCCGTGTTATACTTGTTCCTGCTTTTTGGAACGTTAATTCTTGATGCAGCTTTGTCCACGGCATTGGGTATGGTTATTTAATTTTCTGTAGACAGATGGTAGATAAAAAGAGAAGAGATTTCATAGTTACAACTACGGTTGCCTTTGGTGCCGGTGGTGCTATTGCTGCTACCTGGCCCTTGTTGAAGTCGTTTGGTCCCTCTGCGGATGTACTTGCGACGGCAACAAGAGAAGTAGATATAAGCAATGTGGGAGCTGGTCAGAGTGTTAAAGTTTTATGGCAGGGAAAACCCGTCTACATAAGAAACAGAACAGAAGAAGAGATAAAAATGGCGCGAAACGCTGATCTTACTTCTCTTAAAGATCCTGAACGCGACGCTGTACGTGTAAAACCAAACAAGGAGAACTGGCTTGTGGTGGTCGGTGTATGCACGCACCTTGGGTGTGTGCCACTTAGTAATACTGATGGTACTTTCTTCTGTCCTTGCCACGGATCGCACTATGATACTTCTGGCAGGGTTGTTTCCGGCCCGGCACCAACTAATCTTGTTGTGCCGGATTATTATTTCGTCAACGATACAACAGTCATAGTAGGAGCAAAAGAAAAAAATGTCTGATACTGAAGGTACTCTAAAGGGGAATTCTGGTGTTGTAGGATGGATAGAACATAGGTTACCCATCTTCTCGTTTTTAAAGGGGTTTCTTGTCGATTACAGAGCACCAAAGAACCTGAATATTTTTTGGAATTTCGGTATATTGGCCGCTCTTTCATTGGGAATTCAGCTTGTGACAGGAATATTTCTAGCTATGCATTACGATCCAAATGCTGCTAATGCATTTGCGAGTGTGGAGCATATAACTAGGGATGTTAATTTTGGATGGCTACTTAGATACTCACACCAGGTTGGAGCATCGATGTTTTTCGCTGTGGTATATATTCATATCTTCAGGGGACTGTATTATGGCTCATACAAAAACCCGCGCGAACTATTATGGATAATCGGAGTCATAATATACTTATGCATGATGGCCACTGGCTTCCTTGGATACGTCCTCCCATGGGGGCAAATGAGTTTTTGGGGGGCAACCGTGATAACTAACTTCTTTTCAGCGATCCCTGTTTTTGGTGAGTCAATAGTGCAGTGGATTTGGGGTGGGTTTGCTGTGGGAAATCCTACCTTGAATAAGTTTTTTGCCTTACATTACCTTTTTCCGTTCATCATAGTTGCACTGGCGTGTCTGCACATGATCGCATTACACAAGTTTGGTTCGAATAATCCATCTGGGATAGAAGTAGCGTCTACAAGAGAAACCGTACCTTTTCATCCGTATTACACTGCAAAGGACTTTGTGACAGTTGTGCTGTTTTTCCTTGTATTTTCAGGGTTTGTATTTTTTGCACCTGACTATTTAGGGCACCCGGATAATTTTATTGAGGCGGACCCATTGGTTACACCAAGTCATATAGTGCCGGAATGGTATTTTCTTCCTTTTTATGCAATCTTACGTGCAATTCCAAGTAAACTTGGAGGAGTGGTAGCATTGCTTTCCTCAGTTCTAATACTAATAGCAGTACCATGGTTAGATACTTCAAAAGTTAAAAGTGGTAGGTACCGTCCGCTTTTTAAAAAGTTCTTTTTTGTCTTCTTAGTGAATTTTCTATTTTTGCTTTGGTTAGGAGGTAGAGAAGCTGTGGAACCGTACATAAGTATGAGTAGAGTGGCGACGTTATACTACTTCGGTTATTTCATGGTTGTGCTGCCTATATTAGGAAAGCTTGAGAAAACACTGCCGCTGCCACAAAGTATTGAGGAAAGCATCAAGGAGAGCGACGAAAAGTAGGTCTATTAGATATGAAAAAATATTTTTTTATTGCTCTTTTGCTTTGCCAAGTTTCTGCACTTGCGAATGAGGGAAATTTTGAACCAAAAGAACCACTCAAAATGCCTTGGTCGTTTGAAGGACCGCTTGGTACCTTTGATAAACAGGCTATAAGGCGTGGTCTGAAAGTATATCAACAGGTTTGTGCAGCTTGCCACTCACTTAATAGAATATCGTTCCGTCACCTTCTGGGTGCTGGTTTTTCTCTTGAAGAGGCCAAGTCAATAGCATCGGAGTATCAAGTAAAGGATGGTCCTAATGATGATGGTGAGTATTATGAACGTCCGGGTGCGCTTTCGGACTATTTTGTTCCTCCTTATGCGAACAGAAAGGCAGCGGAAGCAGCAAATAATGGCGCTTATCCACCGGATTTGTCTCTAATTGCACGTGGTAGGATGGGTGGAGCGAGTTACTTGTATTCTCTTTTGATTGGATTCACAGACGAGGAAGCACCTGAAGGTTTGTACAGTAATCCGTACTTTTCCACTGGTAAAATTGCTATGGCACCACCTCTGTCTGAAGATATCGTGTCCTACGAGGACGGCACTCCAGCTACGGTTGAACAAATGGCTTTTGACGTAGTTAATTTTCTTCAGTGGGCATCCGAATACGAGATGGAATACCGCAAGAGACTTGGATTGAAAGTGATGGGATTTCTTTCGATATTACTAGTACTCTCATGGGTTTCAAACAAGCGCATTTGGAAAGATATTAAGCAGGTGAGTAATGAAGACGCATCCTGAATGGATTTCTTGTATTATAATAGCTGGGTTGTTGTCGCTTTTATTATATTAATCCGATGCGTTCGTTGCGCGTAAAATGTTTCCTTCTATTGTTTCTTTTTCTGATTTCTGCATTCGTTGTTTGGGGTAATTTTTCTTCTGGGCCAAATAAAAAAATCAATCTTGGATTAGACTTGCGTGGAGGTGTGAGTATTACGATGTCTATAAATCGTAACGGATACATTCACGAAAAACTGCGCAGGCTTGTTTCTGAAATCTTGGAATTTGCAAAAGAAAAAGGTATTAAAATCAAAAAAATTGGAATTGATGAGTCAAATCAAATAATTTCGATTTCTCTTGAACACTCAAAAGAAAACAATATCGCGGTTATAAGAGATTTTTTCAAAACTTCCGGTGAAATAGTGTTTGATAACATCGATCAGAAACGTGCATATATGCAACTTTCGTACTCCGAGCGCTACCTTAACGAAATAAATAAGAAATTGCTTGAAGATTCTATAACTAATCTTAGAAGACGTGTAGATGAGTTTGGTGTAAGAGAAACATTGATTTATTCGCTCGGTGGGGACCGTATTGCAATAGAAGTCCCGGGTCTGCATGATCCAGAAGAGTTAGTGACGTTACTTGGTAAAACAGCGAAGCTGAGTTTCCATATTGTTGTAAATGACACTGCAACTATCCTGGGTAAATTCTTCCTGAAAGATAAATTTGGCAGGAACCTACCACTTGAAAGGACACCCTCTCTTACCGGGGATCTCCTGGACGACGCTAGCGTCGCATTTAGTCAAAGGGGTGTACCAGTAGTGCGATTCAAATTCAATGCTTATGGCACAAAAAAACTAGAGCAACTATCAAAGGCTAATGTAGGAAGAGCGATGGCAATAGTACTGGATGATCTCATTTTGACTGCACCAGTGATCCGTGACCCAATCATTAATGGCCGTGGTGAAATATCCGGCAATTTCGATGTTAAGGAAGCAAAAGAACTTGCACTACTACTCAAGTCTGGTTCTTTACCTGCAGAACTTACGGTAATAGAACAGAGAGCCATTGGACCTTCACTGGGCGCAGAGGCAATACTTTTGGGGAAAAGGGCTAGCCTCCTTGCGATGTTATTAGTAGTAACATTCATGTTATTTGCGTACGGGTGGTATGGAGTAGCTGCAACTATAGCATTAATAGTAAATCTGACACTACTGGTGGCGAGCTTGACATTACTCGAAGCAACGCTCACTCTTCCAGGGATTGCCGGGTTGATACTGACAATAGGCATGGCAGTCGATGCAAATGTACTTATTTTTGAGCGTATGCGGGAAGAATTCAAAAGGACAGGTGTCCTGAGAAATTCATTAATAAATGGCTTTGAGCATGCAAAGGCAACAATTTTTGACGCAAATATTACCACAATACTTGCTGCAGTTATGATGATTTTCATTGGTTCTGGTCCAATCAGAAGCTTTGCCGTTACACTTTCGCTTGGGATCATCACTTCAGTTTTTTCATCAATTTTCGTGACAAGAGTATTATTGGAAGCATTTGTGTTATCCAAGAAACCGTCTAAGTAGGATCTTAGTTGCCCATGCCATAGCGATTCTCTCGAGATTATGATCGCGGACTTCTTATGAGGCCATTTGATTTTCATCAGTAACGACCCATCTTTTTATAAGCAGTAGGAAAGTCGCGACAGTCTCTTGATCGGATGTGTGTACTTTCCTAACAGAAGAATTCTAGGTATCTAGCATTGTACTAAAGAGAATCGAACCGTACCTCGACTTTCGTCCACGCAATACGCATAAAAGAATTCTAGAAGTTTAAAATTCCCAACAACCTAGGGGATAAGAGCACACTTTATTTTTTGTGCATAGCAAGACCTACATAGTTCATTGAAACATCACTGCCTAAGCTCCAAGAGTCGGATAGAACACAATAAGCTAGACCCCTGATACCTCTTATTTCTAAACCAGAACAGGCAAAAAATTTGTTCAACACGGAAGGACGTAAAAATTTTTTCCAGGAATGAGTATGCTTAGGAACAATTCCAAGGATATATTCTGCTGTAAGAATACCAAGTAAAAAGGATTTCACGGTTTTATTCAGCGTAGAAAAAAAGATTTTTCCTCCTGGGAGCAAGATTTCTGCACAAAAATGTATAAATTCCTTGAGATTATCAATATGCTCTACTACTTCCATGATACATATCAGATCAAATTTACTATTGTTATTTTGCTTCACATAATCCTCTAACGACGTAGCAAAATATTTTACTTCACCTCGACCATGATTCGCTGCAACATTTATGCTCTTGCTACACGGATCTATTGCCGTCACAATTCCTCCAAGGCTTGCTAAGTCTTCAGAGAGAAGTCCCCCCCCACAACCTATATCGAGTATTTTCTTCCCTACTATATCTCCATAGCCCAGTATGTATCGCACTCGCACTTTATTCATTTTGTGAAGCATCGCGAAACTGCCATTAGCAATGTGCCACTCATCAGCAAGAGCTGCAAACTTTTCCATTTCCTTTTTATTTACAGTCGTCATTTATTCACAGGACCCCTCTTCCTCCTTAAATTGGCACTTAAGCTTAACAATAAAGATAACCCATGCCCTTCTCTACCCAAAGAATTAACAAAACACTCTGTTCTATCTAAATAGATTATGGAGCAAAAACAATAACTGCAATGCCTCTCTTCCAAGTTTTACAAAGTGTAAGTTTCCTTTATACTTTAGGCTTGGGTCCCGTAGCTCAGTAGGATAGAGCAACAGATTCCTAATCTGTGTGTCGTGTGTTCGAATCGCACCGGGATCACCAGTGTAGTTACTTTTCAGACAGGGTTCTGCCTTACCCACATTAAGGGGTCGTGTTGTTTATACCTATTTGACTTTGCTGAGTCCGCGCTTACGCACGTACTGACGAGAGTGGTTCTACGACTTGCTTGCCTCGGTCAATCTTTTCATTTCGCTTAGACTTTCACTACCAATCTTGCTCAATTCTCACTACAACTACGCGTCCAGGATCTCCATATACAATCCTCTAGTAATGAATAAGGGATTTTCCCCACAAATATAATGGTAGGAAATCCATCCTAACCTAAACAACAGGTCTTTTAGTACTCAAAAATTGTTACACCATAGGTAAATCCAGCACCCATCGCTGCAAAAAGTATCTTAGCACCCTTTCTTATCGACCCCTGAGAATCCATATAAGCTAGTGTAATTGGTATGGATGCAGCAGAAGTGTTTGCATAACGATCCACAGTGACAATAACTTTAGAGCGATCTATCCCTATCTTCTCACCTATCAGTTCTATAATTCTTATATTTGCCTGGTGCATTATAAAGTAGTCTAGTTCTTCAACACTAATACCGGTTGTTTTGAGCGCCTCACCTATGGCAAGAGTCAATCTTTTGACGGCTGCTTCAAACACACTTCGACCATCCATTTTAAGCGTTCCACCCACCTCTGCTAAGAGTGCCTCTCCAAGGGAAGAATCACAAGCCATGTGTTCGTATAAGATCCCACCCGATTCACCAGCAGAAAGCAATACGGCACCTGCACCATCACCAAAGAGAACACAAGTATTTCGATCATTCCAATCAATAATTGTGGACATCGCTTCTGCTCCAACTAAAAGTACTGTAGAAACTTTCCCAGACGCGATCATTGCATCAACAATTGAGAGGGCATATAGAAATCCAGTACACGCAGCATTGACATCAAACGACAGGATGTGTCTCTCTATGCCTAATCTTGCCTGCAACATATTTGCAACTGCAGGTAACCTTTTATTAGCAGTACAAGTCGCGACAACGATCGCATCAACGTCTTTTTGAGAAAAATGCATTACCTTTTCAAGACAGTCCAAAGACGCTCTAAAGGCAAGCTCACACACGTCCTCTTCCTCGGCTATATACCTGGTTTTAATCCCTGTACGCTTGAGAATCCATTCATCAGATGTATCAACCAACTTCTCAAGATCAAAATTAGTAAGCACTTTTTTTGGTAGATAGCAACCAAAACCCAAGAAATTAGTTTTCTTCATTATAATCCTGTGTGAAATTCCGTGAACACATGTAAAATACTACTTCTCTTCCAGAGGCGAATAAAATTTACAATAAGGTGCAAAAAAGTGCACGTCTAACTCAGTAAAAACAACATATCGCGAGTATAAAAAGACGTACAGATACAGCAAATCCCTTTCTTGCAACCCTTGTTCGATAGAGTGAGATTCGCATTCTCCCCTGCTACCTCTTTCTAAAGAGTACACCTACTTATCGTTAGGTTTAACAAACATTGTAGAAGCTTTGCCCACATGAATCACGCAAAAGCTCATAGAATACACACTACCAATAGGACTTCAAATTTAAACACAGACCCCACCCAACACACATTCCGCACCCTTTTACAACGAGATCCGATGTAAGCTACTAGAGTGAAACCGAAAGCAAATGGGACTTTCTAATCAATCGTGCAAATACTGTCAATAATCCTCGAATTAAGATTATTTGTTACGAGTTTCACAGCAGCTCCTATTGCATTGGCGAAAGCAATACTATCAGAACTTCCATGAGCCTTTACCGCCACTCCATTCACTCCTATTAACATCGCCCCATTCCTGAGATCAGGATTAAACCTAGATATTGATTTCTTCAAGCTTTTTGCCAAAACTAGCCCCGCTAATCTAGAGAGCAACGAAGTCCTAGTTGCACTAACAATACTATCCCTAAGCAGGTGAAAAATGCTCTCAGCCGTCTTGAGCATCACATTCCCAGTAAAGCCATCACTGACAACAACATCCACATTGCCCCCAAGTACATCAGAAGGCTCCGCATAACCTATAAAAGTGAAGTCCTCATCAGTCCTTTCATTCAGTAAATGAAAAGCTTCTTTCACTGCATCAGTACCTTTGTTTTCCTCAACACCAACATTTAAAAGTGCCACCCTGGGATTTTTTACTCCCAGTGATGCCTTCGCAAAAGCAGAACCCATAAAGGCAAACTGGTACAAAACATCCGAGCTGCAGTCCAGATTCGCACCAAGATCCAAAACCACTACCTCACCCTTTTTCGTCGGAAGAGTTGTAACAATAGCCGGCCTGTATATGTTCTCCAGCATTCCTAACAGTATCTTTGATATCCCCATAAATGCCCCTGTGTTTCCCGCAGACACAACACACTGAGAAGCCTTTTCTCTCACATCTTGAACAGCTTTATACATGCTCGAGCCTTTCTTTCTCACTGCAGAAGAGGGCTTATCATCAGACATCACAACATCATCAGCATGGATGACTTCACAATTTTCCAGCAAATGAACATTAGCCTTAGATGACAAACAGCGCTCAATAGACGGAGAGTTGCCAAAGAGCCTAAAGAAAACTGAAGAGGGATTTTGCCGAAGATACACAGAGGCACCAAGAAGAATCTCATCAGGTGCTCTATCCCCACCCATAGTATCAAGGGCAACCACAACCTTACGCCCTACCTGATCCATCACATAAACCGGTACCGCCACAGCAAGAGCCCCTCAACTGAGAGAATCAACCAGAACCTGCCTTTCCCTTTGGAGAAAGAACTCTTCTACCATTGTAAAACCCATCCAACGACACGTGGTGCGACCGTTGAAACTCCCCCGTAGTTTTATTGACAACAACATTCTCAGGCCGAAGAGCATCATGAGAACGTCTTTTACCACGCCTAGACGGGCTGGTTTTCCTTTTAGGAACGGGCATAACAGAGTCAATAAGTTTTCACGCTGAGGGAATTATATTACGCAGTGCACTCTAAAACAAGACTTTCCTCTTTAAGTAGAAAACACTGTACGAGAATAAAAATTTAATAAATATTCTCATCTTAGTAAGAGCATAAAAAATCCACCAGAAATTGCAATTCTGCTAAAAAACGGCTCAACAACTTAAAAGCACAAAGGCAAACTAAATGCTGGACACGTTAAGCAAGAAATCCTATATCATTCCTCAAGTAGGTAAAGAACTTAGATTTTGTGCTGATATGGAAGAGACTGAGGCAGAATCCAATAAAGTATACTTCCCAGAAGCAGAACGACGATCGGCTTTGATATCCTCAAAAGACACACATAATGGAGGAAAGGAACCAATTTCGCACTTAGAAACCTCAAAACATGCAAGTACAAGAGCGGACATTAGCGAGCAAAGTATTCCAGCAACAACAAAAGCCCTCTCTAAGGTTAGTGTTTCTGGAGGGTTAGGTATGCTTAAGGTATCTTCTCCAATTAACCTCAACGACGACACAACAGCCGCTGCAAAAAATGCAAGCCCTGGTATCAAAGCGCAAAAAACGCCTCGACAAACCTCAGTTGACCTAGATTGCTTAGGATCAGTAGGACTTCGCCTACAAGCTTGAGCAAAAGCGGCTCCAAGAAGGACTATCCCAGCACAAAGCATAACCATTGATGCTACTCCACTGATACTGAAATCCTTAAAGTTGGGGATTCCAACACACGCAAGAGCGCCTAAAACCATCCCTAAAATGCTAGAGATACAAAAAATAACCCTTGGGCCAAACCACAAACCAACTTTTTTTATGATATTGTCGGCTTCAGCGCTCGCATCAACAACATGACGCATACCATTAGCTGCCGTGTTGAAATGCCTTTCCTTAAGCACGTTTACTGCGTATATAAAATCGAGCACTTCTGAGCGCGCAGCCAACACCGCATCAGAAATCTCTACGCTTGTGCTTTCAGGATTTTCCAGCACAGCAACTAGTAAATAGACAGCACTTAAACTCTTGATAGGCTGACTCGAACTCGGATATACACCTCCAAACAGAGACGTAAAAGCACTTCCAAGAACAGATTCTACAACCTGCCGACTTGAGCTACCATCGTGTAAAGGGCCACTTTCTCGCCTAGACGCAGTGCAGGAAGCAATGACGTCTGGATTACTTGCAGCAGCTGCAACCTCAAGAGGCGCGGTAACACTATACACTTGCATTCCATTAAGAAGCGAAGCAATTGAGGCAGCCGCTCCTCGAGGGTTTTCATTTGCATTCACCACGGCAGTGTATAGATTACCGGTAGATGTGATCAAATCCTCTATGAGCCCGTTTAGACCAAGGGCTTCCCTTAGACCTCGCATCAAACCCTCAGATTGAGCAACTACTCTACGCACTTCACTAGTAGCATGAGCGATATCACCCGGAACCTGTCTTACCGACGCATACAACTGCTGTGCCCTTTCTATGCACCTTCTAACTGTTTCTCTGGTTTGCGCATTGTTTATCCCTTCTGCAGCTGCTCTTGCAGCTGCAAAATTACCCGTACTACATGCACCAATGACACCATGAATGTTACCAGCGTCAGCTGCATTGCCTGGATCAGCTGCAAGATCTCTTAAAGCCTGTAAATCCTCAGGTGAAAGACTTAATCCGAGAAGGCTAGAAATACCTGCAACAAGATCGGATACACCTCCAACCATATTGACAACACTTCCAGGAATGCCAGTTATATTCGAGCGCAGCTGCTGTGCCCTTTCTATGCAACTTCTAACTGTTTCTCTGATTTGCGCATTGTTTATCCCTTCTGCAGATGCTCTTGCAGCTGCAAAATTACCCGTACCACATGCACCAATGACGCCATGAATGTTACCAGCGTCAGCTGCATTGCCTGGATCAGCTGCAAGATCTCTTAAAGCCTGTAAATCCTCAGGTGAAAGACTTAATCCGAGAAGGCTAGAAACACTAGCAACAGCAGTAGATGAACCATTTAGAAGAGCATTTGCATTACTAAACAGAGCTTTTAAAGCACCACTACTATTCCTAAAGATCGAATATAAGGAAAGCGCGCAAACATACCTACGACATTTAGCAATACTATCTTCACAGAACTGCCGCATCTTGCCTGACGGCACCTCTTTTACTTCGTCCGACAAAGCACGGACATAAAGAAGCAAAACATGCGCCAGGGCGATCCTTGGTGAAAAAGACGAAGAGCCGGCACTGCAAGAAGACGCAATAGAAGCGGTACTACCACCTGGTGATCCTGCAAAAGGTGAAAGCAAACCTGAGAGGTTTGCAAAAATCCTTAAAAGCGCCCCTCGGATCACGCGCGGATCTTGAGAACTCCTGCCATCTCCGAGAGAAGTCAGTAGATCTTCAGCCCTCTGGAAATGTGAGATTATTTCTGTAACAAGAGACGCAGGTAATGCGCCCTCTTCTTCAACCGCAGCTAAAAGAGCTGACAAGAATCCTGGAGAAACAAGAGTCTGAACTAGCTCATTACTGGACTGAAGTGCACCTTTAATATTGACCAACACCGACTTCTTTTGACCTACAATAACCTTTTTTTTTCTGTCTAAGCACTCGGAAGACGTCTCCCTTTCAGGATACCCGACCGGATCAAAGGCTACAGAATCGGCACCAGAACCATCAACAGACCTACTGTGACTAGAACCAGAAAACTGCTCAGAATCACATATAGAGTTGTCACCTGCAAACGAAACTTCAGTGCTACCCGTAAGACACGCTGAATCATCCACAGGAACAGATCTTTTATCTTTCTTCTTAGGAGAAAGAGCAGAACTAAGACGACCTAAGAGCGCGCGACCTTTTCCTAACTTACCCATCACAGTTTCGAGGCTACCCCTAGCCAAAAGACCGTCCTAAAAAAGGGTATACCTAAACTGTCAGACGGTCACTATATCAACTGTGATAATAGTAACATTATTCTAGTAAGATATCCATGCTTTATTGTATAAATAACATAACTATTTAAAAACCAAAATAACCTGGGCAAACCCTACTGCCGAGCTTGAGCTTTGCTTAATCAGACCCACTAACAGAAGGGCACGCTAGGCCTACATTATATCATTAAGTAATTAAAATAACATCAAAACCCTAGGACAGTGCGTTATTTGAGTCTTGATAAAAGCTCGAGAAAAGACTTTTCGTCCAAATTTTCAAAATAGTCGTCGTTAATCTGTACGACTGGTGCGTTAACACAGGCACCAAGACACTCTACTTCATCTAATGAAAATTTGTTGTCTTCGGTTGTATGGCCTACTTTGATCCCTAATTCTCGTTTTGCAGCTTTAGTTAGACAATCCGAACCTCTCAACCAACATGGCGTGGTTCTACAGACACGTATGGTATGCTTCCCCACTGGGGCAGTATTGAACATACTGTAGAAAGATACCACTTCATATACTTTAATAGCCGGTAGTCCAAGTAATTGTGCAACATGATCCATTGCAGCGATGGGAATCCAGTTTTCATGCTGTTTTTGCACAAGGTGTAGCAACGGAAGGATAGCACTTCTCTTACGCGAGGCGGGATACTTGGCAAGGATTCTAGCTACCTCTTGTGAATTCTCCTCACTAAACCAGAATTTATCCGGTTGAATTGATGCATGAGCAATACGTTTTTTCATGAAAAGCAAAACTAAAAAAACCTGCAAGCAAGTATGGCAAAGAAATTTATAATTGAGGCAAGACAGATCCAGAAAAATACCTCACGTCTTAACGCAGTAACCGCACGATACTTACCTTCCTTATTGTCCTCGAAGGCCTCTTTTAAAACAACCGCTATCTTATGGAGTTTCTCCCTCACTAGGACTGTCGGACACATCCTGTTTTTATACCACCTCCTTATCATTGGCTCTATTATTCGCCATACGTTTATCTCTGGATCAAGTTTCGCACAGTTTGCCTCGAGAAAAATTAAATTCTTTTGCATTAAAATAAGGTTCGGGTTAATCTCAATTCGAAAATCCCTAGAAAGCTTGAAGAAATCACCCAGAAGGCGAGATAGGGAGACCTCCTTCAGTGGTTTATCCACTATAGGCTCCGCAAGGGCACGACATGCAGAAGCAAAATCTGTTCGGGACCTTTCTACATATCCGGCTGAATAATGTAGTTCTGCCACACGGTCATAATCTCTTTCTAAGAAACCCTTAATCAGTTCCAAAACGTAAACCTTTGTCTGTTCATCAATCCTTCCGATTATTCCAAAGTCCACTAATCCAACTTTGTGTCCAGAAACGAGAAATATATTTCCCAGATGCATATCCCCATGAAAAAATCCATTTACATAAACCTGCACGAAAAATGTCTCAACAAGTCTTCGTGCAAACTGTGGATCACGTAGCTTACAGTGTGTCAGTGGCACCCCTTCAAGCCAAGACATAGTAAGAATTTCATTGGTCGTCAGGCCCCAATAAACTTCAGGTATTACAACTGTTTTGTTGATAAGAAGCTTATCCTTCATCTCCGACAATGCAGCTGCCTCCATTTTGAGGTCTAGCTCATTCTTTGTGGAAGCAGAAAATTTCTTCAAAATCGTGATTAGGTTGAATCGTTTCGGGAGAAAAAATGAGAAAATGTACACAACCGAAAAGGCGATTTTGATATCTCGCTTAAAGATCTTTTTTACTCCTGGTTTCAGAATCTTTACGGCTACAACTTCATCTGATAACGTAATCGCCTTATGCACTTGCGCAATCGATGCAGAAGCCGTTGGCCTCTCATCTATCCACTTGAAGAGCTCATCTATCTCTTTTGAGAATTCCTTTTCGATAGATGCCTTTACCTCTACGTAGGAAACGGGCTTCACGTTATCACACAGCTTCCTTAACTCGGTAGATAAATCTGAGCAGATAAAATCACCCATACTCGAGAAGAACTGTCCAAATTTGATAAATGCCGGACCCATCTTCTCCACTTCGGAAACCAGAACAGAATAATTTTTTCTGTAAAGGAGCTCAAAATACGCGTAAAAGATAAAATACGCTATTCTGAATATCCTAAAGAACAAATACATGCACAAACAATTTTTCTACGACGTACAAGAGCAAAAGGAAGTAAGTGCAATTTAAAGCAACTTAGGTGTTAAACTCAGAACGCTAACCCAACCCTCAGCACTACACACACAGGCGCAATCTCCAACCCAAGAAGAGTGGAAAACAGATAAAAAAATACATATACCAGGAAGTCTCTAAGATTGAAACATCACTACCCTTACACATTTGAGACTTAGAGACTTTCGATGTAACATTCCTTATTCCACATAGTTCCGCAGTAATGGAAAGAGCGCTATGCATATTGTTGTTCCTCTTCATGCCCTTTTTAACTTTAGCTGATGATACACCAACTAAGATATGGACTTTTGAGCGTTGGACTTTCTACCACCAGGTCGAAGATGGGAGAATTACATGTTTTATTGCTTCTAAACCATTCTTTGTCGCAGGATACCAAACTGATCATGGAACTTCGTATCTCTGGGTGAAACATATCAGTGCAAACATCGACGAAGTTAGTATTACTTCCGGTCATGACTATGGAAACAGTCCATTGCCCCAACTCGCAACCTACAGAAGAAGAGATGAATTTTTTAGGCACAGACAGACGATGATAGATGGCGCAAGAACAGGTAATTGCAACAAAGGAAAACCATCCGACGTGTATATCTTCGACCTGATTGAAGGTGAGAGGGCCTGGTTTAAGAATGTCGAAAACGATGAAAATGCCGTGCGCTCGATGAATGGAGATCTTTATGCAGTCGTGGTAGCAAAGTCAAGCCAGAATGGCTGTTCAACTAACTTTTATTCATTAAGGGGCTTCGCAAAAGCGTATACAAAAATGAAAGAAAACTGTAACTAGAATTTCTCTTACACCCCATTGCTCATTTCGTAAGGACATGCACGCAATGGGCTCTGATTCCAAATAAATAGATGCAGCGAAGTTTCAGAAACTCTTCAAAGCATCGTCCTAGAACGATACATCCTGATAGATTAGAAAGCAATTTCAGTCAATTTTCTTTGCAGGGCGAACAACTCCAAGAAGAGTGAAGTTTATTGATTGTAAAATTCTTAATGTGCAACTCAAAATTTCCTGAAGTTGCGCCTCGATATTCCCATTTCCTCTTGATTTATTTGGGTTTATATCATAATCTGCAGTTTTGATTGTTTCGAGAGCTTTTGATGACCAAAGAAGTAGTGAAAAATGTTGATTTGATCAACGTTGTTGCTGAAGGTGCTTCGATTTCTAAAGGCCATGCCAAGCGTGCTATAAACGCATTGTATGAGTACATATATGAATCGCTCAAACACAGGAAGTCTGTTAGAATCCCAAAGGTTGGAACCCTCTCAGTAGTTAAGAAAAAAGCAACCACTTATTGCGATCCTAAGACCAAGCAGATGGTAAGGCAGGCTGAAACTGAAAGAGTTAAGTTCACTATAAGCAGTGTTGTGAAAGGTGATCTTAGGTCTGGAAGTTAGTTTTAGCTATCTTGCATCAAGATAGTGTCTCATCTGAGTTATGGCTGGTCATTCTCAGTTTGCCAATATAAAGCATAGGAAAAGCGCTCAAGATGCGAAGCGGGCAACGAAATTTACCAAGTTGAGAAGAGAGATTCTCGTTGCAGCGCGTTCTGGCCTTCCGGATCCTGAATTTAACCCGCGTTTGCGGTCTGCTCTCGCAAATGCACGACGTTGTGGCCTTCCGAAGGATAAAATCGAGTCTGCGATTAGGAGTTCAGCCGACAAAACAGAAGGTGATTATCAAGAAGTGTGCTATATGGCCGCTGGTTCTGGGAGTGTTTGGCCTAGCGGTTTTGCGGTCGTCGTGACTGCACTGACGGATAATAAGAACAGAACTGCGTCGAATATTAAGCATATTCTTTCGAAATCTGGTTTGGTTTTGGCCGACGTTTCTTTTATGTTTGAGAATTTCGGGGTTTTTTCGTACCCAAAATCCACAGATTTCGACACGTTGATGGAGGTCGCTCTTGAGGCCGGTGCATTAGACGTTAAAACTGTAAAGAACCACTTTGATATCTACTGTAGCAGGGAGAGTTTCGCCGCAACTTCGGTAGAACTGAGAAAAAAGCTCGGAGAGTACGAACATTCGGGGCTGGTATGGATGGCAAAAACACATCAAGAAGCGTCACCTGAGGTGCGCGTCCGTTTAGAAAAATTGCTAGATACTCTCGAGGAAGATGACGATGTCCAGCACGTCTACACTTCCATACTCGCGGAACAGTAACCAGAAAAATAAGTAGGTAACCCTGAATACAACAAAAGAGGAGTGCTGACACCATCGCACGAACGAGGCATCCGTACCAACAGGAAGGATCACAAGAACCAACCAGTCAGGGTAAACAACTGCTTAAATCAGACAATGCGAAAGGACAAAAGTAGGAGGGGCGCAAAATACCCCTCCCCACAGGCAATTAGAAACCGCCCATTCCACCCATGCCACCACCAGGCATCATTGAAGAAGAACCGTTATCTTTAGTCGGTAAATCAACTATTAGGGCTTCAGTAGTCACTAGAACACTAGCAACAGAAACAGCACTCTCCAAGGCAACACGCACTACCTTCGCTGGATCTATGATACCCGCCTTGAAAGCATCTACATACTTAAGCTCGCGTGCATCAAAGATCCTGTTAGGATCCTTTGATTCCAGAAGATTATATGTGATCACAGAAGCATCTTCACCGGCATTTTCAACAATCTGAGAAATAGGAGCCTTGAGCGCAGACTTCACGATATTAATACCAGCTTGTTCATCGTCATCATCAGAAGAGAGCTTTTCCAGAACAGCGATTGCACTAAGCAACGTAGCACCACCACCAGGAACTATACCTTCCTCAACTGCGGCACGTGTAGCATGTAGAGCATCCTCTACACGATCTTTGCGTTCTTTAACCTCAACTTCTGTAGCACCACCAACCTTGAGGACAGCAACACCACCAGCAAGTTTAGCAAGTCTCTCCTGAAGTTTCTCCTTGTCGTAATCAGAGGTAGTCTTGTCTATTTGCGTCTTGATCTGCTTGACCCTCGCATCAATGGATGTTTTTTCGCCCCCACCATCTACTATAGTCGTGGAATCCTTAGATATAATGATGCTCTTTGCAGTACCGAGATCTTCAACAGTAAGGCTCTCAACTGTCACACCCAAATCATCACTTACTAGTGTTTTAGCACCGGTAAGTATTCTAATGTCTTCGAGCATCTCGGATCTGCGATCACCGAAGCCTGGAGCTTTAACAGCGCAAGCTTTCAAGCTACCCCTCATTTTGCTAAGAACAAGAGAAGTAAGAGCTTCACCCTCAACATCCTCAGCAATTATGACGACCGCTCTGTTAGAACGAACGATCGTTTCCAACAGAGGAACCATTGGTTGTATGCTAGAAAGTTTTTTATTCGCGAGAAGGACATAAGGATTGTCAAACTCAACAATCATTTTCTCCGGATTTGTTATAAAGTAAGGAGAAACATACCCTCTGTCGAAGACCATACCTTGGACAACGGATACAGAAAACTCATCTAATCCTTTACCTTCTTCGACAGTAATAACACCCTCTTTACCAACTTTATTCATAGCTTCGGCAATCTTGTTACCGATTTCACTATTGCCGTTAGCAGAAATTGAACCAACTTGTGCTATCTCTTCCTCCGAATTTATCTTCTTGGCAACTGATTGAATATACTTCACAACCTCATCGCGTGCGCGTTTCATACCGGATTTAAGCTTCGTCCGGGACCTTTGAGCAGCGATGTGTTTGTGAGCATTTTTAATCATGTTGCCCACTAAGATAGTAGCAGTAGTAGTCCCATCCCCGGCTTTTTCATTCGCCTGTGAGGTAGCCTGGTTTAACAACTCGACTATCTTTGCAATTTTCTCATCTTCCGGTTTAAGGTTGTTAATTACCTTGCAACCATCCTTAGTTACTTCCGGGCCACCATAGGACTTACTCATTATGACTGGTCTGCCTTCAGGCCCAAGTGTTACACCAGCACTTGATACAACCAAGTCAGCCGCATCACGGATAACTTTCTGCAACTGTTCACCACTTATTACTTCGTTCGCCATTATTTACCCTCCTTAATAGCAATAATATCAGTCTCCTTCATCACCACGTATTCAACACCGTCATGCTCCACTTCGCTGCCTGCCCATTTCCTGTAAAGGACAACATCTCCCTCTTTAACACACATAGGATCCAGAGTGCCGTTTGAGTTTTTTGCACCTGCTCCAACAGCTACGACAAGACCCATTGTTGGTTTCTTCTTTGCTGAATCAGGAATATATATCCCACCAGCACCATCCTTTTCTTCATGAGGCCTAATAAGGACCTGATCATGTAACATCTTTAATCCAACTTTCATAAGTATCTTCTCTCCTATCAATCTCGATTAACCATTCTAATGACCTACAGAATCAAATATCGTAATCGCTGTGATATTTTTCAAGACCTACATCACATGCACATATGAATTTGCCAAGTTCTATTCTCAACAAATGAGTTATTTCGCTACAAACAAACGGATTGTTTCATTTGAGCAAACAGACTTGATAATCCCGCTACAAGTAGAGTGAACCTTCTCTCAGGAAAAAGCTTATATTGTGTTTCTAATTTTGGCAGCGCAAGTAGCATCACCTTAGCCCTATCCCGATAGAAAACATTTTCCAGTGCCTGATCAATAATTTCTAGGTCATAGAATTGCTTTTTACGCAAGTCCTGAATAATTTCATTTTTTGGAATGCCGCGTACGGCGCTCGTAACAACATCAAGAACCGCATCACAGTATTTCATCAAACTGCGAATCACTAACATCCCTTCTGTCTCCGAGAACCGACCTATACTATCGTAAAAGTCATGCACCTCCAGTGCGAAAATACTACGACAAAAGCTATTCACCGAAGGCGACGCAGGTTCACATAGAGTAAGCATATCATCCAACGTGATATCACGCGCACCAAAGTAGTGCTTGAACTTTAGCATTTCCGTATCTACTGCAAAGGCATTCCTTCTGAGATGTTGAACAAAAACCTTGATCGCCTCTACACAGAAATTCAAACAATACTTACTTGAATAATATGTGACTAACTCTTCTAGTGTCGCGTCTGAAAATACTATCCTTACCAGATCGTCCCTTTGTAGACGAACATTGAAGCCATCTCGAGAATATAAACAAAGATAATTTTCTATCTTTCCTATCTTCGATAGAGGAAGTTTTGGATCGTCATAAGTAAAAAATATTCTTCCAAAACAAGAGGGAGAGTGCAATTTCTCCAACAAAAGTCCATGCGGACAGTCCTTACAATAAACATGTTCTACCAATAGCTGCCCGTTTCTCTTGAAGATTTCCTGTATCTCCTTGACATAGGCCAAATAGATCAACTCAAGCTGACCCTCAAAAAGGAAAATCCGCTTTGAAGCCAAATCGCTAGACAGGAAAGTGGTTATGCCACACATTACAAAAGGTCTTTTACGAGATCTGAATTTACCTTTACCTTAAACTGCTTCATCGCAGCTTGAGTTAACTCACTTAGCATTGAAAACCCAATTTCTTCGCGCAGCTTAGCCTCAATTTCCGCAACTATTGACTCATCTAGCTCAGGATTTCTGTTACCCAGAACTTTGCCAGAGAAAAATTCCACATCCGACTCAAAAACTTTTGTTGTGCCCCCAGAATCAATCTGAAATACTTCTGCTATGAATTCATCAGGATAGTGGTAGCTCAGCCCTTTGCGCTTCGCAATCTCTGGTCGGTATAGAGCCACTTTTTCTGTGTTTTCTCCGTTTTCCTGCTGCTTCTGTAGAAGCTCAAATGCAACTTGCATTTGTCTTTTTTTAGACAGTGCTTTTATCACCTTGCTCCTAACTTTATTGAAAGGTTGCTTAGCCACTGGTTCAATAGAAGTAACACGAAACAGTATAAACTCATTCTTAGTAGTTATAGTTTCACCTATAGCACCTTCACCAATTGAAAAAACCTGCTCCAATAGCTCCTCACTTACTTTAACTTTCCTCCCTTCCTTATCCAACGAAAGTCGACAAACGGGAACAAGGTAATCTATTTCTCCACCATATTTTCCTACTATTGCTTTCCAATCTTCACCTGAATGAACCTCACTTCTTATTTCATCGACTATTTGATTTAGCTTATTTAGACGCATGAACTTTCGGAGCTCATTTAGATTTTTCTCTTTCTCCTCTGGAGAAACAGAAACTATTTTGACAACTGTGTAAACGTAAAACTTGCCCATATACTTTGCGAGGAACCATTTATTTCCATCCCATTGGATATTCTTCGGCAGAAAAGCTGGCAAATCTGTCTTAACTGAACCCTCTATCCGAGTTAGATCATTTGCGTAGAACTCTGGATTTGCAGAAATAGATTTCTTCATGCGCTCCGCTTCGTCACGTGAGTCGAACTCCACGTAATTGATGTAATACCTTTTTCCTAATTGCAGATTCTCAAAGCTTTTCTGTACATCTTCATCTGCTATTTCGACCAACTCGGGCTTTACATTGTCCTCCGAAATAAGGATGTACTCAGCAGTTCTGTACTCATCACTGAAAAACTTGTCCTTATTTTCTTCATAGAAAGATACGAGCTCACTCTCGGTTGGTACAGGCAGAATAGGCAACGCATTTTTATTGACTTTCGTAATACTGACCTCTCTCAATCCATATTCAAAATTGTAGAAAAGTTCAGCCAACTTCACATACTCACCTTGAATATTAAAAAACGGACCAAAAACAAAGTCTTTACCGATTTCACACTTCACCTTTCTTATATACTCTCTTTCCGTGAGATCGTTACGATCAAGAAAATCATCAAGTTTAGCTCGATCAAATTTTCCATTTTCATTAAAAGCAGGATTTTTCTTTATCTTGTCAATTGCGATCGAAGTATCAATATGGAGACCCATCTGCTTAAAAAGCTGTTCTATTACCTTATCTTGGATTAGGGTCGTGAGAACAATCCTGCCAACTCCGATATCCTTAAGCTGTGTATCTGTGAGTCCAAAGCCAAACATACTTTGAAAATAGCGCTCGTGCTTCTTGTACTCAGAAACGAAATCGTCAACCAAGATTTTCTCCCTTCCAACCGAAGCGACTACGTCAGACCTGCTACCCATAATGGATGCGTTTATTGCAGTAACCAACAGTGCTAGAATCAGGAGTACAAGGATTAACCATTTCGGAGAAAAAAGCTTCTTTAGTCGCATAGTCAATGAAGGTCGAAACAAGCTGGACTGAGGACCTAAGAACCCTCGTTCAAATAATACGTAATAATGGCGGAGAAGCAAGATTCGTTGGCGGCTGCGTGAGGGACCAGCTTTTAGGAAGAAAAATTAGTGATATTGATCTAGCTACAACCCTCAAACCGGAAAAAGCGATTAGGGCGCTCAAAATAAACGGTTTAGTAACTATTCCCACCGGGCTTAAGCACGGTACCTTCACTGTTCTAGTCAATTCAAGAGCAATTGAGATAACAACACTAAGACAGGACCTACAATGCGATGGGCGTCATGCAACTGTTTCATTCACAGATAGTTGGAAAAAAGATGCCCAAAGACGTGATTTCACATTCAACGCAATGTATATGGACATTGAGGGTAATATTTATGATTATTTTTCCGGATTGGAGGATTTACAGAACAGACGATTAAAATTTGTCGGAGAACCTCATCAGCGAATCGAAGAAGATTACCTACGTATATTGAGAGCATTTCGTTTCCAGGCATCTATTTGCAAGACACCGCTATCAGAGGAAATACTTCATGCTTGCACAAAGTACAGAAAAAAAATCTCTTCACTTTCGGGTGAGAGGATCCAAGGAGAAATGTTTAAGCTACTTTCTTATGTGAACTTCCTTAGCACAGTTTTCACAATGCAGGAAGCAAAAATAATAGACGAAGTTCTAGGTGCAAAAGTGTCCTTCTCAGGATTAGATTATGAAAAAAGTCGGCTTATACAGGATCATATCGCAGCTTTGACGCTACTCATAAGAAATACAGAGAGTAGCTATAACCTACAATGGCTGTATTCACGATGGAGAATCTCGAAAAAGGTACACCAGGCTATTTCAATTCTTTTAGAAGAAAAAGAAATGCACTGTCCAAAAAAGACCCTGGCAAAGCTTGGCAATGAACTCACAAGAAAATTGATTAAAATTCTGTACGCGGAAAATAAACTGACCAACACACAACATAAAAATTTTATGTTGGTCATAAATAACTCTGAAAGACCAATTTTTCCGGTAATGGGTAGAGATCTTATACCACTGGGTTATACCGGACCTGAGATAGGAAAGAAATTGAAGCAATTAGAATATCTATGGAGGGAAAGTAGTTGTGCCCTCAGTAAAAACGAGCTCCTTTTGATGGCAACTGAGAAACAAGCAAATTAATCCCATTTTTCAGATAACGCAGAACTGCAGAATCCAGCCTTAAAAAGTGAAACCTAGTAAATTTACGACACCAACCGAGGCAGGACACAAGTACTACTCATTTGATTAGAATTACTGCTCGACACGGCGTAAAAGATCTAAGAAGCATTTTCCCATATGTTTGTGTTCATAACCAAAAAACAAGATATCTCATCTTGTAGAACTCGCGCATACAATCAAGAACTTACCTACCCCGATCACTTTCCTTGGATTTTCTGTCAACAAAAGGTGTGAATCCAGCACTGATATTGCTTCCAACACCAACATTGGAGGCTTTCTCAGTGAAAATACCGAGACTATTATTCACCTTAGCTAAGGTAAGCAACCCTTGAGACCTATTTGGAACTCTTGTTGCAAGTCGTCCGAAATCTTCTCCCCTAATCAGATTAATAATAGATTCAAACTGAGTAGCAATGAACGACTGAATTTTACTCACCGAAAGACTTGCATTACCAGAAATGCCTTGAGCATTTAACCTCAATAAAACGGCTGCACTAACAACACCTGCCCTCACGAGATCTTTGAGTGAAACTTGCCCTTCCCTTCCGTATGTCTTTGCGCTTCGAGCATTTGACTCTATGCTTTCACCAGCCCTACGTCTTGGGTCCATCCTCGCTGCAATCATGCAGATGAGTAATCTCTTTAAAATTTCCTTTGCATCTTGCTTCTGCTTTCTTTCAGATAGCTTTGCAAGCAAATCGGTTCCAAGTTCTTCTTCGATTTCGTCTTTTCTTTCTTGCTCGTCTTCCCTTTCCTCTTCTTGCTCCTTTTCCCTAATTCTAAGCTGGTCCCTCTCTCTTGTATCTGAAGAACTTAGATTCTCGATAATATACTGGACTTCCTCTTTAAATAATTCTTTTCCGATTGGCAAAACCCTTTTCTTGCCCACAAGGATAACTATCTCCTCAATAGTGCGTAGTGGGAGACCAGATATCTGGGCAATCTTCTTCTGCTGTTCGTAAAAGTATTTGTAGAGTCTTTGATAGTACTTAGAATCTGCACCATCGAAGCTTGCTAATGCTTCTCTGATAGAACGCTTTATCTCATTGACAATTTCTTCAGCTACTTTCTTTTCCACAAAAACGAGAAACTGACCTACAATGATATAGTAAAACAAGTAAAAAAATTGCAACGCACATGCGACAGCAAAGAATCTGCCGCGCAGAAGGAAACTAAAGTAGACCACTATAACAGCGCTACATCAACCGCAACCACCCAGAACATAAAACGCATATACCACGAGGATCGAACCAGCTTTTCATAGATGACTGCATTAGGAGAAAAACGAGCAATCACAGACAAACAAAGGAACCCCCCAATAAGAGAGAAACACCCCCTAAGAAGCTCCATAAAGAATCCCCATCGTCTGACTAATTAAAAGAGAATGCTACTACCTTTCTCTTTCAGATAAGCAATTAAAAGATCTATGCTAGTAAGGCAAAGATCATGCTTCTTTGCAAATTCGCTTAAATAGGGCAGTCTAGCTGCATCACCAGCCTCATCAAGTATTTCACACAGCATGGATTCTGGTTTAAAACCAGCTAAACAAGCAAAAGTCGCAGCACCTTCGGTATGGCCAGAACGCACCATCAACCCTCCTTCTTCTATCATTAAGGGGAATACATGCCCAGGTGAAACAAAATGACCCTTTTTGACATCATCATCTACCAGCAGACGCATTGTACGAACACGATCACGAACAGATATTCCTGTACTCACACCCTCTTTTGCCTCTATGGTAGTGACAAATCTAGCAACGTTGGAAGACTCACATGAATCAGATCGCTTGATTAGCTCTAACTCGAGTTTTTCACATAAACTTTTAGTCACACAGACACATGGAAGACCACGACATTGTGTAATTACAAAATTCATGATCTCGCTCGTCAGTATTTGAACTGGTACCACTATATCACCCTCGTTCTCTCTATCACCGGAGTCAACAAGAACAAAAGGCTTATTTCTTTCTCTAAGCTGGCGTATTACCTCTTCTACCGTGGAAAACATTTATATAGCAAGTTAGGCAATGTATAGAGTAAAGCATGTTCCCATAAAAATCCAATGTCTAGGCCTAACGCAATGCAAAAATAACAGTCAAAGGTAACATACCTCTACCCGGGTGGTACGTACCCAAGTATTCTCATGATTCACACAATAACGTGTCTCCATAGTTGCGCTAAGGCCATTTACCGATCCATCTTTCGGTATTTCGCTCTCTTAAAGTGGTCTTAAATCAATGCTACACTGCTAACCCGTATCAAAGACAGGGCTCAGCGAGGATGGTACGAAAAATCAAAAACTTTCTTTACATACTTTTATCAATCACGTGCAGACTTGGATTGCTTTTTTTAATCATTTGCAGCTTAAAAAGTGGTGAGAACATACCTTCCTTTACCACTGCAGCAGAAGCACACAGCAGCAAATTGATATTTTTCGGTCGGTTAGCAGCAACTTATCTAATGACTCTAATCGGAGTGGGATTCTATCTACTCTGTGCGCTACTCATATGCAGTTTCGCCCTTTCCAGAGGGAAAGTAACACTCCTAGGAGTGTTACTTCTTATACTAATTACACTACTGTCAAAGGTGCCACCTTCCGATGAATGGCTATTCGGCTCATACGGGGGAATCGTAGGTTCATTACTCGCAAGTTATTTGGACCACCAACACGCGTCACACTTTTTGATAGCGCTGACAATCATTCTAGGCTTATGGATTTCCAATTTCCTCACGATCAGGAAAATGAAAAAAGTTATAAGAAAAGTATTTCGCACTGTGAAAGTGCTCGCCTCGTTACCGCTGTTACTGCTGAAGAAGAAATTAAAACCCAAGTCGCACAATAATAAGGGCAACACGGTTACACAAAAAGGGCATATACATAACGAGATGCTGGAAGAAGACCTTCCTGTAAAGTACACATACAACCTCATCAAAGAGAAGGAGCCACACGCAAATGAAGAAGATAAAGGTCAAACTTTGCCTGAAATAGATAAGAAAGCTTCCCATGAAGTTCTAACACCTACGATTGGACCCGAGAAAAAATCATCACTCAAGGAGAGGATAGAATCATCGGGTACAAAATCATTTTCACAGAAGAACTCTATTCCGGTTGATGAAGAACATGTCAAAACCGAAAAAACAAGCGAGTTTTCCTCTCTCAAAGAAAGCTCCATTATGAGAAAGTTTACGTCTCACAAAATCAGGAAGAAATCCAAATCCAGTACTTTTTCTATCAAGACAAACACAATACCCCCGCTTGAGCTACTTAAGGAACGTAACCCTGAACCTAAACAACCAGAAGATACACAAAAAGAAGGTGAGAATCTAAGAAAAGTACTAGAAGACTTTAAAATAGAGTGCAAAATGGTCGAGATCACAGTTGGACCTGTAGTGACGCTATACGAACTACAGCCCGCAGCTGGCATAAAATCATCCTCAATCATTGCCCTTTCAGCAGATGTTGCAAGAACAATGAGTGCTATCTCGGCAAGAATCTCGATCATACCAGGACGAAACGTAATTGGAATAGAGCTTCCAAATAAGCACAGAGAAGTCGTACTCTTGCGAGAAATTTTAGAATCACATGAGTACCAGACACATAATAAGGTCCTCCCCATAGCACTAGGTAAAAGCATCAATGGTGAACCAGTAGTCGTCGATCTTGTAAAAATGCCACATCTTTTGGTTGCAGGCACAACAGGATCCGGAAAATCCGTGGCAATAAACGCAATGATCCTCTCATTGATATACAAACTTGAACCCGACAAATGCAAGCTCATAATGATAGACCCAAAAATGCTTGAGCTATCCATTTACGATGATATTCCTCATTTACTTTCGCCTGTTGTAACAGACCCTAAAAAGGCTGTAGTCGCTCTAAAGTGGGTAGTCAAGGAAATGGAAGAACGCTACCGACTCATGACAAAACTCTCTGTGAGAAATATTGAAGGCTACAACAAAAAAGCTGAAGAGTTCATTGAGGAAGGTAAGCTTTTCGAATATGAGGAGACAATTGGAATAGATCCTACGACAAAAGAGAAACTCACTCGTACAAGAAGCATGGAACTCGAGAAGTTACCCTTTATCGTAGTTGTAGTTGACGAGATGGCAGATTTAATGCTTGTTGCAGGAAAGGAAATTGAAACATCCATACAGAGACTAGCACAAATGGCTAGAGCTTCTGGAATTCATATAATAATGGCAACACAGCGCCCGTCGGTGGACATCATCACTGGTGTAATTAAGGCAAACTTCCCAACTAGAATCAGTTTCGCGGTTACCTCAAAAATTGATAGTAGGACTATCCTTGGTGAACAGGGAGCGGAACAACTTCTTGGACGTGGTGACATGCTGTACATGGCCTCTGGCCAAGCACCAGTAAGAATACACGGACCGTATGTAAGTGATTCCGAAGTGGAGAAAATTGCAGAATATTTAAAAAAATCTGGCAGTCCGCAGTACAACGAGAACATTATGCTCGAGGAGGAATCAGATGAAGATGTAGCAGTCAGTGTCGCTGGCGGCGACGACTTTGGTTCGCTCTATGCCCAAGCAGTCGAAATAGTAAGAAAAGATAATAAGGTCTCGATCAGTTACATCCAAAGACGACTCTCAATTGGATATAACAAGGCCGCAAAACTTGTTGAAAAAATGGAAGAGGAGGGTATTGTTAGTCCGCCAAATAATGCGGGTAAAAGAACTCTCCTTTAGCAAATTTAGCACTGTCAACCAGAATAAACTTCGCAGGATCAAGAGGCAATCTCTACCTAGAGAGAATCAAGGCACTCGTAGCAAGTAATCTATTTTGCTAAAAAGTTAATAGTGCTTTCAGCGATAAAAAGTATTAATAATTTAACTATTATTTACCTTTAACAAAGGTTCAAGTAAATGGATAATCCAACTGGTAAGCAGCCTAACCCAACTGGGCACGGCAACGAAGAGCAAAACAATCCAGAACAACAACATGACAATGTAGGAGCATCCAGTAGTAGCGAAGAGGAAGAGATCTTTCAAGATGCGCAAGGTGCCGCAGGGGGAGCAGATGCACAGCAAGCTGCTAACGCAGAAGAGCCCAGTAGTAGTGAAGAGGAAGAGATCTTTCAAGAGGCAGAGGACGCCATAGGGGGAACAGATACACAGCAAAATGACCCCCAACCGCCTGAGGGAGAACAAGGTGCTGAAGGAAGAAGCCGAAGAAGAAGTAGATGTCGCCGTAGTCCTCGAGGAAAACCTCTTTCTATACCGGACACAATTGAGGAAGAGGGTGAACAACAATCAGAGCAAGATGCTGTAGAAGAATCAGAACAGCAGGACCCACAATCATCTGATGGAGAACAAGGTGCTGTAGGAGGAGCAGTACAGCAAGGTACAGACGTAGGAGAATCCAGTAGTAACGAAGAAGCTGTATCTATCCCTCAAAGGCTTGCTGCACAGCTATTTAGCCCTAGAGGCGTTGTAAGGATAACAGGCTACTCTCTTGCACTTGGATATGGATTTAGTACATCTTTCCTCCTTGCTGCACTTACATTTGTCAGAAACCCTGCTTTACAAGGGGCAGTTCGCCGACGTCTAACTGCAACAGGGCGTTTTAGCCCAGAAGACCTTGCAGCAATAGAAAGCCCTGCTCCACGAAGGCCACTGACACGCACCAGCAGCGCGATACTTCTTTTCGGAGATCTCTCAGCACTTGTGCTTGCCGCATTCTTTGTACTCTATGGAGCACTTGGACTATGGCTTGCAACTGGCACAATAAGCCCTCTTAGAGAACAAAGAAGAAATCCTGGTCCTAATAGGGACAGTGGAAACCCAGATGATAATCAAGACCAAGGTGCCATAGGAGGAGCAAGCGAGCACGAAGAAGCTGCATATGCCGCTCACACCCCTGCTTTGCAGTTATTCAACCAGGGTGTCCTCATAACAAGAACAGCTGGTATTCTCGCCGAGGGAAGTGGAATTTGGTACGCATTCTTAATTGTTGCATGGGCACTTCTCAGAAACCCTCGTTCACGAAGTATAGTTCGCCGACGTCTAACTGCCACAGGGCATTTTAGACCAGAAGACCTTGAGGGAATGGAAGGACCACAAAGACCATTAACACGTACTGCCAATATCACATCTCTTCTTGGGGATTGCATACTATGTATGCTGGCCATTGGAATTGTACTCTTTTTAGCACTTGGACTATGGCTTGCAACTGGCACAATAAGCCTTTCTAGAGAGCAAAGGAGAGATAACAACAATGATCACCAACCTCCTCAAGGAGAACTTGACGAGCCAAGAGCAGATGAAGCCCATCAAGGAGGACGAGATTTTGACTAAGTTTTTAGCTAATATAGTTTAGTAATATAGAAAAACGAGCATGTTAAACCCAAACGATAGAGGTCTTAATCCTAACGAAAACGAGGAAAACCCAGTAAATGAGCAGAATCAAGGTGCCGCAGAACAGCACGAACAAGAAGGGGCTCAACAAGATGATCCTCAACCGCCTGATGGAGAACAAGGCGCTGTAGGAGGAGCAGCCGCACAGCAAAATGACCCCCAACCACTTGATGGAGAACAAGGTGCTGTAGGAGGAGCAGGTGCCCCACACGATGACCCTCAACCGCTTGATGGAGAACAAGGTGCCGTAGGAGGAGCAGGTGCCCAACCACATCCCGAGGACAACCCATTACAGGAGTTAGCCGCGCTACTAGAAGATCGTATTGTTCTTGCCAGAGCATATGGTCTTTTTGCAATCATCTGTGCTGCTGGGTTTGCATATGCTTCCACTCCACGTATGCGGATGTTTTTCCGCAGACATCTACTAAGAGCAGGTCCATTTGGTGGAATGTTTCCAGAAGAAAGAATTGTACATAGAGAAGGACGACTAGCAGCACTCAGAGAGGGTGCAGTACTTTTGCTGAATATGCCGTTGGTGATGCTTGGTATACTAATGGCCTTATGCACGATACTTAAAATGTGCATATGGTGTCTAGCATATCTCGCATTTGATGCACTAGGCCTTTTTGAAGGACAAGGCGGAAATGAACCACCCCCACCTCCTCAAGGAGGACTTGACGAACCCAGAGCAGATGGGGTAAACCAAGAAGGGCAAAATCATCATTAAATTTTTAGTTGATGTTTGCTTGATATGGTTTAGTGAAATAGAAAGTAATAAATATGTTAAGCGCAAATGATAAAGATCTTAATCAGAGCGGTGATAGCACAGTAGATAATCAAAACCCGGGGCAAGGTGCTGTAGGAGGCACAGGACAAGAAGGTGAACAACAAGGTGCCATAGAAGGAGCAGGCGGACAACAGGATGCTCTACAACCATCTGGTGGAGAACAAGGTGCTGTGGGACAGCAAGAACAAGGAGGTGAACAACAAGGTGCTGTAGGAGGCACAGGACAAGAAGGTGAACCACAAGGTGCCATAGAAGGAGCAGGCGGACAACAGGATGCTCTACAACCATCTGGTGGAGAACAAGGTGCTGTAGGAGGCACAGGACAAGGAGGTGAACAACAAGGCACTACAAGAGCCCGAAGGAGACATAGACATCGCCATGGTCACGAAGGACAACAAGTTCTGGCAACAATCGAAGAGGGTGTAGAAGAAGAACAACAAGGGGGTGGAGAAGCACACAACATTGACGAAGGTCCACAGCCGGCAGGTGGAGATCCTCGCCTTCCTATTGGGGTTGTTACATGCACGCTTGCGGGCAATCTTTTCCTTCGCGAAGGGATCAGAACGGCATATGAAGAAGATCATGAAAGGAGCACGGAGTCTGGAGGACCTATTACCCTTGTGCTATTTGCCCTCGCTGGAATACTGTATTTGCTTACGTTAATTTTTGCATGGATGATGTATAGAGAAGGTTCTCTAGGCCTTGAAGAGGGAAATAGAGGAGATCCAGGAGCACCAGGCGGGGGAGGTCCAGGAAGGCTTGACGACCCAAGTGTAGATGAAGCAGGACAAAGACAGCGCGATCTCTCTTGAGTTTTCATTCAGGATCTGCTAGCAGTTTATCCATACAATAAAAAAGTAAATATGTTAAACTCAAGTGGTAAAGATTCTAATCAAAACGGTGATAGCACAGGAAATAATGATAAAAACCCCGAACAAGGTACTGTAGGAAGCACAGGACAAGAAGGTGAACCACAAGGTGCCATAGAAGGAGCAGGCGGACAACAGGATGCTCTACAACCATCTGGTGGAGAACAAGGTGCTGTGGGACAGCAAGAACAAGGAGGTGAACAACAAGGCACTAAAAGAGCCCGAAGGAGACACAGAGATCGCCATGGTCACGGGGGAGGAGAACAAGCTCTTGAAAGAAGAAGCCGAAGAAGAAATAAAAATCGCCGTGGTCGTCGAGGAAAACGTCTTTCTATACCGGAAACAATTGAGGAAGAGGATGAACAACAAGCAGAACAGCAGGACTCACAAACATCTGGTGGAGGGCAACAAGTTCTAGCAACGATTGAAGAGGATGTAGAACAAGAGGGCGAACAACAAGAGGGTGGACGACAAGGGACTGAAGGAGCGGTACAAGGACATGCCGAAGGTCCGGGAGGAAGTACTTTCCATTATATTGTTCTTGTTTTATTACTGCTTACAGGAAATTTTTGCCTTCGTGAAGGAACTAGACAGACACGGGAAAGCAACCGAGAAGCACCTAGAAGAGAAGCTAATGAGGTTAATCCCCTACTGCTATGCGCAGTGATAATATATCTCGTTGTGATCATTTTAGCGTTTTTTCTTTTGAGGAGAGGCAGAGAAGTAGACAATGGAAGAGGAGATACAAGAGCACCAGGCGGGGGAGGTCCAGGAAGGCTTGACGACCCAAGTGTAGATGAAGCAGGACAAAGACAGCGCGATCTCTCTTGAGTTTTCACTCGGAACCTGCTAGCAGTTTATTCATATAATAAAAAAGTAAATATGTTAAACTCAAGTGGTAAAGATCCTCATGCCAATGGAAATGGAGATACGAGAAATGACAATCAGAACCCAGCTCAAGGTGCTGAAGTAGTGCAGGAGGGGAACCAGGAACAAAATGATGATCAACAAGGGGTCGTAGGAGGAAACCAAAGTGGCACAGAAGAAGGCTGCAGCCAACAAGCAGCTGGGAGAGCCCGAAGAAGACGTAGGCGCATAAGAGCAGCGGGGGGGGGTCCGCATGAAGGTGTTGAGGAAGAGACAGGCAGCGTAGGAGGGGAGGATACCCATCAACTGGACGGTGCCGAACCACAAGGAGCCATTCCAGAAGGTGAGGAAGGAGAAGAGCTTCAGTACGTTTGCATACTCATTGTTGCTGCATTTTGTCTAAATTACATACTTCGGGCATCGCTTATTGATATAAGAGATCAGGCTAGAAGCATGCAGGGTGTAAGTTCCCCAGAAGGAAACGGAGAAAAAGAAAGCCCTCTACCACAAATCGATCCCTCCTACATGTTGATGGTGGGTTGGTTCTTGTATGCTTTACTAGCACTTGTAACGGCAACAGTAGGTTCCCTTGGATACGCAGGCAGGCGAGTGAGAAGATTTTTACAGAGTGGAGGAGCAGATACAGGACAGCATGAAGAAAATAACCAACAAGAAAGAGGGGAACTTGCTGGTGAACTTGATGATCCAGAAGCAGAAGGGCATGGTGAAGGCAAGGGTTTTGGTTGAAGCCTAAGACACAAAGAAATGTGTGGAATCCTAGTAACCATCTTAACGTCAGCACATCAGAAGATGAAGCGGATACTCAGGGAGCACAGGCAAGTGCACAAGAAGACGAGTACACTCCTACGCAAAATACACCTGACAACGAAGGGGCCGCATCTACAGTTCTAAATCTTGTGGAAGTGCCTAATGTAGGTACCGCAGCAGACCCAAATTCACTTGACCTCTTTATCATTATTTTTGCTACCCTGCTCACACCCTGTCTGCATTTTTTTATTGCATCACATGATCTCGTCTTCCCTCAATCGGACCATACGTACTCCGGATTTGAGGGAACTAGATCAAGAACACGAAATTGACTCTCCCGGGAATGGGGAAATTGGTTTACATCTTTTGCTATTCCCACTTTCCATATTGCTCTGCTTTTTATGCACTTGTTGGATTCTAGGATTGGAAATTGATATACAAGAAGCCGAGCAATCACCACAGGGAAATATTAACTATCCCGAACCAGGGGAAGGAGCACAAGGGCATGATGCAAGATCAGTATAACATTTCAAAAAAAATCAGTACCTAAGCAACTAGCAGCATGAATAACCTCGAGATACTTTGTCCTTCAATGGTATAAGTGCCCAAGTCATGCCTCACTTAGGAATATTTTTGGTTGCAGCAAATAAAAATTAACCGATGGATTAATACCTTGTCGTTCAGCGGTATAAGTGGTGCTAAGTGACTCAAGTCATAATTCAGTAAGGAATATTTCTGGTTGCAGTCAATAAAATAGTAAAGGAAAATTAATCGGATTTTTAATAAATTAAATCTATAATAAACTATTCGGTTAGAACACTACGCATGCCACATCCAAAGCACCGAAAACCAGTAACGTTAAAAGAGTTCCTACCTGAAGGCTTCATAGATTCTTCAGAGAGTGAAGAAAAATCATCTGCAGACGTAACATCTGGAGCACAGGGTGGAAAAGATACGTCAAATAATGCGGGAAAAGGAGGAACTGGTACAAGTTCCCCAGGAAAAGATACTGCTCCCCTGGCAGCTCCAGTGAGTCTTTCGCCAGAGATGCAATACCTGAAAAAAATTAGACAAGCAGCGAGCTGTCGGAACCCTTTTGGACCTTTTCCTCAGAGCAAAGTACCTTTTTCTCCTGAAGGCCTAAATCCATCTGAAACGGCACCAGCGTCAAGAGTAGCTGTAGGAAACGTAGAAACACACGAGACGGATCGCGGTAAAGGTCGTGGCGGTGGAAACACATGAAAACACCAAGAATTAACAGACTATAGTCTACTTTTCATAGTACTGTCGGTGGAAAGTGTGAGATCATATGGCGTACCTACTCTGTCAATCTCTGATGTATACTTGTCGATGTCTAAGTGAATGTACCTACTTACTTCCCCAGCAATATTTCTCTTAGTATCACAGGAAAAAGACGCATTGCTTTCTGTTCACCTAATGACATCCAGTCACAAATGCGTCTCCTGGTTTCTCTAAAAATACACTTCTTGAAACTACACAATAAAAAAGCGCACACAAAATCGATATATACTCAGTGACGCCTAGTTGGAAATTATTGCTGCCTGCACTTCTAAAAATACAGCACTCAGAAGCATACAACAGGAAAAAGCAGCTACAAATTCATCAGAAAAACATGGAATGTACTCAGGCACACTTTGAGTAGTACAATCCTAGCCCGCCGAGCATCTTGAAACCCATTTTCCTGTATAAGCTCTCAGAAATTGGATTGATACAGTGAGCAATTGCTACATCGCAACCTAGCTCCTTAACCAATGCAAGCCGCTGTAGTACCAATTGCACTCCTATACCACGTTGCCTATATTCCTGAAGCACACCATCAGCATAAAAACACGCTACGCGTTCATCAAGATAGAAACCACACACCCCCACGATTTTGCCATCCAAAGAAACGAGAAAAAATCGAAGCCTATTCGGATCAGCTTCTCCTATACCTCGAAATGATGGCACTAATACCCCGGGCCTATGCCAGAAAATTCTCGACGATAAATCATCAAATAACTGTACTTCTTCGAGTGTGGAAATCTGCGTAAATTTGACAGAAGTATCAATCTTACCCGAAGGTATTGTATATCTCGAAAGATCCAGGAAAGCTTTTTTCGGATTACTTGTGCGCCTGATATTATACTTACCTAGGTACATTTTTAGGACGCTCATACCTGGCTCAACAGCCCAAGACATGTCCCAACCACGCTCATTGAGCTTCGCCAGAATCGTTACAAACTCAGATTCAGTTATTGCACCCGAGCAAAACACATAATTGAACAAAGAGTCCTTGACGCCATTATAAACGATAAGATGATCCCCCACTGCAACAGTCTCCCAGTTGGAGATCTCCGCCAGATGGCAAACATACTGCTGAAGGTTACGAGAATGAAGCAAACCACTCATAGTTCACGGAATCCAGATCTTTGATGCATTAGTGATCAATACCTCGACCCGCGCTCGGTCCCAAACTAGGTGTAGAATCAGGTGATAAAATCGGACCTGCACTCTGATGAACAGGCGGAGAAACGCCCTCAAGCCTTAATACACCAGCTACCCTGCTGGCTTGTTGGGCTAATTCTGACTGCAACTCTCTAGCTTGGCTAACCACATCTGGTAAATTAAAGATGCTGAGGTCGGAGAGTTTTAACATCCCTTCGAGGAGGTTTCCCGATAAAAGACCCATTGCACCGCCGATCTGCTGGCCCACTTGATCTATGTTACCAGTTTGTGCAGAAATAACACTAGTGTTAACACCCTTTACCGGTTCAGCAACGTTCACAACGCCCCCACTCCCACCTTCTTTAGCCATCTTGGATTGGAGCATTGCCTGCTGCACTGAACCCATGCCACCGCCACCTGAGCCTTCCATAATCCTTAACTAAATTTTCAAAAACGCTTGCATGAATTCTACCATAGTGACAATAAAAAATCTCCTAAACACGGCCATCCTTTGCGCTAAACACCTCTAAGGAATACACTCTAGAACGTATAGCACGTGGGAACAAACCGAAATTATCCTCTCCTATCGAGAGTTGTATGTAGGAAAGATAAACCGCCGCCTCTCACTGCACATAAATAAAAAGAAGATAGAAGCTGTTACCCCTTACCGAAGTGTAAGTGAGAAAAATAAGCTAACACCTCTTGTGTAGATGAGAAAGACAAAAAAATTTTGAACAACCGATCTATCTCTACCAATACATCGCATGCACTACTCGTGCACAATACACCATTTTGCCTTTAATAGGTCATGAAACGGGAATACTCGCACTATTTTGTTCCACCCGAGCCTTATAACGTAAATTTCTGCATTTAATAGGTCATACAACAGAAGCACCACGTTATTTTTGTTCCATCTGGGACTTACAATACAAGTAGTTTAATTTTTCTGTTAGGGAGTTCTGTTTTAGTCTTTGAGAAAGAAAGTAAAAGTCCGTAATCTCCATATCCTGATCTTGGTTGACACAACTGTATACGTATTCTTCTTTCCCATTGATGTGTCTCCTCTGTATACACTGAGCGCATATACCTTGCATCATACACTGCATCGGCGAATTAATCGATGCAATCGCTTTTAAGTTGGGTTTGAGGATATGTCTATGCTTAGTAATAAATCTCTGTACAGCAAACATCAAGGAATCCGAACCTATAGTAATAACACGATCAAGTGCTCCAGCTTTTATAGGAAGTAATATTTCTCCTTTGATATACTTTTCTAGAGCCATTATCATATTACCCATAAGAGAAGCATCACAAGTCCTGTTAGAAGGAAATTTTCCTTCGTCGCAAACCCAGACAACACAGTCTGAAAAAGCCTCTATCATGTCCACCTTGAAACGATCGTTAAGCTTTTTGTAACCAGAAAAATAAAGCACATTACAGCCATTTTTTTTCATTGCCTCAGCTACAGAGAACAGCACTGCATTACCAAGTCCCCCTCCGATCAGAAGTACATTTTCATTTACTGGAATCTCAGTAGGTGTGCCGAGTGGACCGGTAAGAACAACCCTTTCCGCTACTTTCAGAAACTTACATAGATAGGAAGATGCACCTACCTCTATAACAATAAGCGAGATAATACCATTATTTTTGTCAACACAAGATCCTGTTAAAGCAATAGCCTCTATCTGGAAAGGAGAGTGAAAGTTTTGCAGTTTGTAGAACTGTCCGGGCATGAAATTCCTAGCAGCAAGTGGCGCACAAATACGAAGCTCATAAATATTATTTGTGAGAGCTACTACTTCCACCACCTCTGCCTTGAGCAGATGCTCCATCATCCCTAGAAATCTTCTGTTAGCGGTCTCGGGAGAGTAATCATTAACAATGTGCCTGTCGAAAGTAGGCTCTTTTGCAGGGATTGCACGGTAGTTATTGGCCTCACCGCAATCTAAGGTGTAATTGTTTTCCGCAACCTTAAGATCACCTACTTTGCTCTGGAGACTGTAGCAAGTAATGTCTGAAGCACCCAAACTGACATCACTAGATTTATGCACAGTGTGAGATCCTATCATGGAACCTGCTGATCTATGACAATGTGTATCACTCGTTTTTGATTCACTAGAAGCCCCACCGTTGCTACACTTATCACTGGATTCATGGTAGGCGAAGAAATTTTCAGCTATTTCTGAGAGAGGAGCTTTCAGCAGCTTCTCTGTTATGAGATGGTATTTATCTTTTGCACTAGCCATCGCACTAACAACGCTCCCAGCATAATTCTGATCTAGATCACCAAAAAAACTGATATTACCTTCCAAGTTATCGTACCATGAGGGAAATGTGTCCTTCAAAGCCGTACTGGCCTTAGTCCCTGTCGCTATAATAACGCTCCTTGCCTTTATTGTAAGTTTCTCACCATTTTTAAGACACAGTACTACTTCTTTTGCAGAGGCATACTCATCTAGGAGAATTTCTAATGGCTCAACCTCCTCGATGAACTCTACACCTTCACGTAGCGCGTTATCTAGTTCCTCGAAATTTATACGATATGCTGGACTATCCTGTATTCGCCTACGGTAAACTATCTTCACACCACCAAGCGATTTAAGAAATTGTGTCTTATTCTGCGTTGTTCTGAGCTTTCTAGCATGTGAAAGAAATTCGTATGCTATCAGCTTTTCCTCGTCGTTCCAATTTTTTTCTATTTCTAGAACACCGTATGTACTGATTAAGTAATCATATCTTTGTAAAAATTTCTCGACCTGAACCTTATAGTAAACGAAAGCCTCTGTTGCGGAATCCACAGCAGTAAGCCCCCCACCTACAACAACTACAGGCATACGCATTTGCAAGCAGGTCATCGAATCCTTTTTAAATGCTCCCCCAAGGTGAAGTGTCATTAAAAAATCTGAGGCAAACCGTACACCTCTAGCGAGAACATTAGTTATATTGGGGATATTGGGACTACCACTACCAACACACAGTGCTATATGCCCAAATCCTAGCCTGTTACAATCTTCAATGGTAAGGTTAGACCCAAATCTCACTCCACCAAAAACATGGAAGTTTTCCCTTCTCTCAAGGAGTAACCTTATCAATTTTAGGTAATTTTTATTCCATCTAACCGTGATGCCATACTCCATAACTCCACCAAACCCTTGAACAACTCTTTCATCAAGATTTTCGTAGAGCTCATTAATATCCCTAATTAATGCAAAGTCGTTCTTACTTTTGACTGAGCATCCATCCGCAATGGGAAAAATCTCTGCTGAACACAAATCTTTCCCTGCTGCAGTAAGATCTTCAGCACAATCTAGTCTGCGTGGCCCTGCTAAAGCATGCCCAGAACACTTATCTGAACAAGAACTTTTGCATTCATAACCCGCCCTTCCTGTATACTTTGATGGTAAAGACTCTATTTTGACACCATCTACTAAAACTACTGTGTGTCCCTCATTAATGAGATAATGCGCTAGGGTAAAACCAGCTGGACCAGAACCAGAAATAAGTACTTTCCTACCCGAGAGCTTCTTTGGAAACTGGTTTTCAGGATGTAAAGGATTCCACCTTGTTAGAAGGCTATAGATTTCAAAACCGAATGGTAACTCCAGAACAGCATCCAGAATTGCAGTCTCTATTCCCGGAATATTAACTGGCTCCTGCTTCTGGTAAATACATGAACGCATGCAGTCGTTACAGATCCTGTGTCCAGTAGCAGCACACATCGGATTATCGAGTGTCACAACAGCCAACGCAGCTATAATTTTACCTTCTGAGTATAATTTATTCATCTCAGAAATTCTTTGTCCAAGCGGACAACCTTTTTGTGTAATTCCCAATACTGATTTCCTATACCCTATCCCTGTCGAGGAAAAACCAGTTCTGCAGGTATCCTTTTTGCGGAAATGACATATTAAGCAATAACAAGCTTGATCCACACTGGACGCTTCATCCAATCCAGCATCGGCTAGGTAGAAACCATTACGTGGTTGATACCCACTCTTTTCTAGAATAACCAATCCATCCCTTTCAACACGCTCGAACCGTATAAGTGATTCAAAATTAAGCCTTTTAGGCAAATGAAATAAACCACCACAATATCCTTTGGGAGGACAGTTTGATAGAGATACACTAGAATGACACTGGCAAGTTTCCCCTGGGACACGGAAAGCGCCATCTGCCTTGTCTATGGCTTCGACCATATACAGTGCATACTGGGCAGCAATATTCAACTCTACCGAATATTTTTCTCGCTCCTTAAGCCATTCAAGGACTTTTTCCGCATACAAAAGTTCATCAAACTTGGGTGCGTTTAGAATAGTTCTTAGTCTTTGCTCTACTGTAGGAAGAGGTATTGTTTTTGTATATTCTCTTAAAGCAATCCTCTCAATAAAACTCCGCTTGCAGAGATGTATTGCGTTCGCTCTTCTTATAGAATTAGATTTTTCTTCAAATATCCCTTCTATACAGAAGAGTTTCACTATAAAGGCCTCTAAAGCAGATGCAAGTAAAACTATATCTCCCACTGGCTCCTTAAGTGAAGATAAGAATTTCGCATGCAGTCCTGCCAATTTTTCGGAATCATACAGTTCATCAACCTTTGGAAGACTGCGCCCAACAGACATTACAGTTAGAAGAAAAAATTCGTGCTAATAAAAAACGCCCAATCGCACTTCCTGAGTGTAGCACTCCTCAAAACTCTAACACAGCACTTTTCCACCCTTAAGTCAGGAGAACAATGGTCACACAGCGAAATCTGCACATCTTTACCAGGAAGGTAGCTAAAGGAAAACAACAGTTAGGCACTTGTGAAAAGCCCGCTCAAACGAAAAAGCGCATCGGAACAATATACCTGTTTGTTCGAATAAATTGAGAAAACGAACAATTTATTGCATTCATCATTCTGACTGAATTGTCGCCATAATTGTCGCCTCTACGCAGAGCTCATCAGCTATATAAGCCCCAGCTTCAAACTTCCAAAAACTCATTGATTTCTTTAATAAAGTCGCATTTAGGAGAACTTGAGTGTCCGGCAAAACAGGCTTTTTGAACTTCGCTTTCTCAATGGAGGCAAAAAAGAACGGCTTCTTATGGTACTTTTCCTCGACAGTCATCATAGCATATACACCAGCAGCCTGAGCAAGGGCCTCAATGAGCAATACACCCGGGGTAATTGGAAAACCAGGAAAGTGCCCTTGAAAAAACCAGGCATTAGAAACAGGCCTCCAACGACAAACTATAGACTGAGATTCCCTGTCAATCTTAACTACCTCGTCCAAGAAAAGGAAAGGATCCCTATGAGGGATCTTCTTTTTTATCTCCTCACAAGATAACAAGACGTCCCTAGCATCCATCACAGTCTACTTTTTCTTAGATTTAGCTGACTTCTTTTTTGAGTCACCCTGCTCAGAGAGACTGCCGTTAACATCAGAT